>NZ_LWGH01000182.1:0-13318 GCF_001635395.1 Sulfitobacter sp. HI0129
AAACGCGAATTCGCGCGTTCGGCCCGGGGCGAGGCCGGCGGCAATTTCCGCCGCCTCAATGGGAATCGTACCCGATCCGCACATGGGGTCCACCACGGGTTCGCGGCCATCGTAGCCGCATTGGCGCAAAAAGGCCGCCGCCATGGTTTCGCGCAGGGGGGCCTTGCCGACAGCCTGCTTGTGCCCGCGCTTGTGCAAGGCTTCGCCCGTGGTATCGAGGCTGAGGGTGACGCGGTTGTCCTCGATCCGGACCTTCAGGACGAGTTCCGCTGCCGCATCGACCGTAAATCCGTGAGAGTCGCGCAGCGCCGTTTCGATCCGCTGGGCGGCGGCACCGGCATGGTAAATCTTGGACTTCCGGCTCGTGACCTGCACCTGCAAGGGGACCTCCGCACGCAGCACTTTGCCCCATTCGAACCGCCGGGCGCGCTTGTCCAACTGGGCAAGGTGGAATGCCATGAAGCTGCCGATCCGCGCCAGGACCCGGGTTGCGCAGCGCAATTCCAGATTTGCGCGCCAGACCTCGGGCCATCCTCCCCTGATGGTGACCCCGCCATTGTTCGCTGTGGGATCGGCGAATCCCTTCTCCTGCGCTTCGGCCAGCAAAGCGGTTTCCAGCCCCGGGGGACAGACGAGGTAGATTTCGAATTCATCCATACGGGCTGTCTATGCCCTGCCTTACAGGGAGAGAAGGGCAAACCGCCCTACTTGCGCCACGAAGCCCACGAACCGTGCCGGAAGAAAGGCGAAGAATTAATGCGAAAGCCATCGTTCTTTCACGATTCGCCTTCAGGATGGGGTCATGCCACTGATATTGTCATACCGCCAAAAAAGGGAAAGCGACCACCGGAACCGGGCCAAGCTGGCACGCAGGCTTGGCAAATTGTCCGGTCTGGCCCTGTCGATCACCATCGGCGTCACCCTGCAGAGCGAACCGGAACTGCGCGAGGCGCTGCGCGGCATCGCGATGCCGCAGGCCGCAATCGCCGCCACCCAGCGCGACGGCGACAAGGCGGGTCAACGTGCGGAAGTGGGCACGCAGCCCTATCAGCTTGCCCAACGCGCGGCAGGCTCTCCGCGACTTGTCATGCCAGTCGCGGCAGTCATCACCCCCGCCGCTGCCGGTTTCGCAGCGCGCCAGATTCCGGCGCGCTACGTTCTTCGCTGACGATTGCCGATCAGGCGATCTTTACCACTTCGATATCGAACTGAAGATCCTTGCCAGCCAACGGGTGGTTCGCATCAAGCGTCACGCTCGCCTCATCCACGGAAACGACCGTCACCGGCATCGCCTGCCCATCGGGCGTCTGCATCTGCAACTGGGTGCCCGGTTCCAGCGGAATGTCCGCCGGGATGCCTTCCCGCGGGATGGACTGCTGCATTTCGGGGTTCACCGGGCCATAGGCTTCGGCGCTGTCGACCTTGACGGTCTTGCGCTCACCTTCGTTCATGCCGGGCAGCGCATTGTCGAGCCCGGGAATGATCTGGCCCGAACCCACGACGAATTCCAGCGGGTCGCGCCCTTCGGAACTGTCGAACGTCGTGCCGTCCTGCAGGGTGCCTGTGTAGTGAATCTGTACGGTATCGCCTGATTTGACCTCAGCCATCTGAATACTCCGGAATATAAAGGAAAAAGGGGGGAGGCCACGTATCTGCGCGGGTGCTCCGATTCGGCACGCACCCTGAAGAAGTTGACCCCAAGAGTAAACCCCTGCCCCGGACCGCGCAATTTCCGCTCTTTTCCCCGCTTCGGCCCCATGACAGTCTGGCGGTATCAAAAAGGGAGCCGGTATGCCCGTTACCACCTGTATCTTCGACGCCTATGGTACATTGTTCGATGTCAGCGCCGCCGCAAGGCGCGCGGCCTCCGAACCGGACCACAGGGATATCGCGGACGACTGGCCGCGGATCGCGGAATTCTGGAGGCAGAAGCAGCTGCAATATTCGTGGATTCGGGCGATCACCGGGGCCCACACCGATTTTTGGCAGGTCACGCAGGACGGGCTGGACTGGACGCTGGAAAAAACCGGCCACGCCAGGGATGCCCAATTGCGCGAAAGGCTTCTGGCACTCTACTGGGAGCTTCAGGCCTATCCTGAGGTGCCTGCCATGCTGGCCACGCTGAAGCAGGCCGGGCTGAATACCGCGATCCTGTCCAACGGCTCCCCCGGCATGCTGGAAGGTGCGATCAAATCTGCCGGTATCGGCGACATGCTGGACGATTGCCTTTCGGTCGAAAGCGTCGGAATTTTCAAACCGAACGGTCAGGTCTACGATCTGGTGACGGATCGTTTTGGCTGCACCAAGTCAGAGGTGCTCTTCGTATCGTCGAACGGCTGGGATGCAGCGGCGGCGAAAGGCTATGGTTTCGTGACAGCTTGGGTCAACCGGGGTGGCGATCCGGTGGATCGTCTGCCCTGGAAGCCAGACAGCGTACTGACCGATCTTTCGGGAATCCCGGATCTTGCGGCCTGAGCCGCGTGACGATGGACCGAGGCGTGAAGGAAATGGAATGAACATCGAAATGATCCGGGCCGCCGCCGCGCGGCTCGCCGGACATGTGCGCGAGACCCCATTGCTCAATGCGCCGTTGCTGGACGAAATCGCCGGGCGGCGGGTCTGGATCAAACCGGAATGTCTGCAGCATACCGGCAGCTTCAAGTTTCGCGGTGCCTATTCCGCGCTTTCGGCGCTGGCGGAAGAGGTCCGCGCCAAGGGGGTCATTGCCTATTCCAGCGGCAATCACGCGCAGGGTGTCGCGCTGGCCGCGCGAATGCACGGGGCCCCGGCGGTCATCGTCATGCCCGAGGATTCGCCGCAACTGAAGATCGCCAATACGCGCGCCTATGGCGCCGAGGTAGTCCTCTATGACCGGAACAGGGAGAGCCGGGAAGACATCGGCGCCGAACTGGCGCGGACACGGGGCCTCACCCTGATCAAACCCTATGACGAGCCGCAGGTCATCGCGGGCCAGGGCACAATGGGGCTGGAGATTGCGCGGCAGGCCGCCGCACTGGGCATCACGCAGGCCGATGTGGTGATCTGCTGCGGCGGGGGCGGTCTGACGTCCGGCACAGCACTGGCGTTCGAGGCCGAAGCCCCCGGGCTGCGCGCCCGCCCGGCGGAGCCCGAAGGGTTTGACGATACCACCCGGTCGCTGGCCGCAGGGCGCATTCTGCGCAATCCCGCCATGGGCGGTTCCATCTGCGATGCCATCGTGACGCCGCAGCCCGGGGATATTACCTTTCCCATCATGCAACGGCTGGCCGGGCCGGGCATCGCTGTCACCGACGCGGAGGCATTGCAGGCCATGGCTCATGCCTTCAACCGGCTGAAACTGGTAGCCGAACCCGGTGGCGCCGTGGCGCTTGCGGCGGTGTTGTTTCACCCCGAGGCCTTCGGCGATACTGAAAAGGTGATCGTCACCATTTCGGGCGGAAACGTGGATGCGGACATCTTCGCCCGGGCGCTGGAGACGTTGCACTAAGCCGCGCAGTTCAGGGCGCACCACCACGGAAGGGAGATCACCATGCATCTTTTCGACACCGGCGAGGTCCGGCTGCACTACCGCGACGAGGGCCCGCGCGATGGCCCGCCGGTCGTTTTCGCGAACTCGCTGGGAACAGACATGCGCCTGTGGGATCCGGTGCTCCCCCATCTTCCCGAAGGTCTGCGGATTATCCGCTATGACAAGCGCGGGCACGGATTGTCGAGCTGCCCGCCCGCCCCCTATGCCATGGGCGCACTGATCACCGACGTCGAACGCCTGCTGGATCACCTGAACGTACGCGAATGCGTGTTCGTGGGGCTGAGCATCGGGGGAATGATCGCGCAGGGGCTCGCCGTCAAACGGCTCGACATCGTGCGGGCGCTGGTTCTGTCGAACACCGGCAGCAAGATCGGCACCCGGGCAATCTGGGCCGAGCGGATAGACACCGTTCTGCGCGACGGTATCGAAACCCTTGCCGATGCGGTCATGGAACGCTGGTTCTCCAAGGAGTTCCGGGACACGCCCGAACTGGAGCTGTGGCGCAACATGCTGGTCCGGCAGGAGCCGCAGGGCTACGCTGGGTGTTCCGCCGCGATCTCGCATACCGATTTTATGACCCCCACAAGCGGGCTGCGCCTGCCTGCACTCGGCATCGCGGGCACCGAAGACGGCTCCACCCCGCCCGATCTGGTGCGCGAGACGGTAGAATTGATCCCGGCCAGCAAGTTCGCCCTGATCCGCAAGGCGGGCCATCTGCCCTGCGTCGAACAGCCCGAGGAATACGGCCGTATCCTCACCGATTTCCTCAAGGGGGTGGGGCATGTCTGACCAGTTGTTCACGCGAAAGGGACGGCGCTGACATGGCGGCTTCGGTTTTCGACAGCCCGCTTTTCGCGCGCCTCTTCGACACCGGCGAGACGGGGCGGCTGTTTTCCGATACGGCAGCGATCCGGGCGATGCTGCTGGTCGAAGGTGCGCTTGCCAAGGTGCAGGGCAGTCTCGGCGTGATCCCCGAGATCAGTGCCGCTGCCATCCACCGGGCGAGCCTTGAAATACAGATCGATCCCGGGGCGCTGGCCGCCCCCACGGGCGAAAACGGCGTTTGCGTGCCGGGGCTCGTCGCTGCCTTCCGCCAAGAGATGCAGGCCCCCGAACACACGCAATACGTCCATTGGGGGGCCACCAGTCAGGATATCATCGACACAGGGCTGATGTTGCGCCTGCGGCAGGCGCTGCTGCTGGCGGAAACCGACCTACGCGCCATCCTCGGCACGTTGGGGCGGGCCGCGGGTGAACACGCCAGCCTACCGATGCCGGCCCGGACATGGGGGCAGATCGCCACACCGACGTCATGGGGGGCGGTCATCGCAGCCTTCGGCGCGCCCTTGGCGGATGCCTTGGAGGAATTGCCTGCGCTGCGTCAGGGCGCGCTCTGGGTGTCGCTCTCTGGCGCGGCGGGAACGGCCTCTGCCCTTGGTCCGCAGGCCGGGGAAACCCGCGCCGCACTGGCCGGCGCGCTCGGGCTCGTCGATCCGGGGCGAAGCTGGCACACCGACCGCACCCCGATCCTGCGCATCGCGGACTGGCAAGGCCGCGTAACCGCAGCTTTGGGCCATATCGGGCAGACGTTGCTGGGCCTCACTGCCAGCGGCGTGGAAGAGGTGAGCCTCGGCGCGGTGGGCGCATCCTCCACCATGCCGCAGAAACAGAACCCGGTAGGGCCCTCGGCGCTGGTGGCGCTCGGCCACCAGTTCACCGGGCTGCGCGCGGGCCTGCAGGCCGCCGCCGCGCATCAACACCAGCGCGACGGGGCGGCATGGTTCGCCGAGTGGATGATGGTCCCGCAACTCACGCTTACCTGCGCGGCAGCACTCGGGCAGGCGAACCGTCTGACCGCCAGCCTCGGCCCGCAACCCATCCGGATGCACGCGACGCTCGACGAAGGGATCGGGCTTGTCCATGCCGAGGCGCTGAGTTTCGCGCTGACCGACAGGATGCCCCGGCCCGAAGCACAACAGGTCACCAAGCGGCTCTGCCGCGATGCACAGGAAAAACGCGTACCGCTGGCGGAACTGGCAAGGGCCGACTACCCCGACCTGCCTCCAGACCTTTTCGATCCGGCCCGCCAGATGGGCGAGGCCCCCGCGATGGCCCGTGCCTTCGCCGAACGGGTCGCGAAACTCTGATCCATGCGCGCGGCGACGGTCTTCATCCTGATCACCGTGGTGATCGACGCCATGGGAATCGGCTTGATCGTACCCGTGATGCCCGACCTTATCCGCGAGGTGACCGGGGGCGATCTGGCGCGCGCGGCGGTCTGGGGCGGCGTGATGGCTACCAGTTTCGCCGTGATGCAATTTCTCTTCAGCCCGGTGGTGGGCGCCCTGTCGGACAGGTTCGGGCGCCGGCCGGTGCTGCTGGGCTCACTTGCCGTGATGGCGGCGGATTACATCGTCATGGCGCTGGCGGGGACGATCTGGCTGCTGCTACTGGGCCGCCTTGTGGGTGGCGTGACAGCCGCGACACAGGCGACCGCTTCCGCCTATATGGCGGATGTCACCCCACCCGCACGGCGTGCTGCTGCCTTCGGCCTCATCGGGGCGAGCTTTGGCGTGGGCTTCGTGCTGGGCCCGCTGATTGGCGGGCTGCTTGCAGGCTACGGCACCCGCGCGCCGTTCTGGGCGGCGGCGCTGCTTGCGTCAGGCAATGTCGTCTTCGGCTGGTTCGTTCTGCGCGAAACGGTGACGCGGGCGAACCGGCGCCCGGTGTCATGGCGGCGCGCCAATCCGCTGGGCGTCGTACGGCATCTGGGCCGTCTGCCCGGGCTGGGCCGGTTGCTGGGGATCTATTTCCTCTATCACGTGGCCTTTGCCGTCTTTCCCGCCGTCTGGGCCTATTTCGCGCAGGAGCGGTATGGCTGGGGCCCCGGAACAATCGGCATTTCGCTGGGAGTCTACGGTACCGCGATGGCGCTGGTGCAGGGCGTGTTGATCCGCCCGCTGCTGACCCGTGCGGGAGAAGCCGGTATCGTGCTGGCGGGGTTCTTCTTTTCCATTCTCAGTTACACGCTGCTCGCCTTCGTCGGATCGGGGGGCATCGCGCTGGTGCTCACGCCGCTTGCGGCATTGGCCGGGGTCATTCCCCCCGCGTTGCAGGGCATCATGTCCCGGAGGGTCGGCGCGGATGCACAGGGTGAACTGCAGGGCGCACTCACCTCGGCGTCTTCGCTTGCGATGATTCTTTCCCCGCTTGCGATGACATGGTCCTTTGCTGCCTTCACCCGGACGGGCGCGCCGGTCTACCTGCCCGGCGCTCCCTTTCTGCTGGCGCTGGGGCTTTCACTGCTGGGGCTTGCGCTCTTTCTCAGAAGGGCGCGAACAGGCAGCTGACGGTTGATTTACCGCAAGAGGCAAAAGCCGCTTGCGTCACTGGCGCGGAACGGCCACCTTCCGCCCCTGAACGAGACCTGAAAGGAACTGCCGTGGCCCTGATCAAAGCCGCCGTCTGCCATGAGTTCGGCACCCCCCTCACTATCGAAGAGGTCGATCTGCGCGCCCCCGAAGGCAGCGAAGTCGAGGTCGAACTGGATGCCGTGGCGATCTGCCATTCGGACATCTCCTTCGCCGGCGGCGCGTGGGGCGGATCGCTTCCGGCGGTCTATGGTCACGAAGCGGCGGGGCGCATTTCCGCGGTCGGTCCTTCCGTCCGGGGGCTCGCGCCGGGTGACAGCGTGGTCGTGACACTGATCCGCGCCTGTGGCACCTGCCCCAGCTGTGCCAGCGGCAAGCCGACGGTATGCGAAACGCCTTATGACGGCGACGCGGGCCCCCTCAAAACGAAGGACGGCGGCAAGCTGCATCAGGCCATGGCCTCCGGCGCCTTTGCCGAGAAGGTCGTCGTCGAACAGAACCAGGTGGTGAAGATCGGGGACGATATTCCCAAGGAGTCCGCCAGCCTTATCGCCTGCGGTGTCATCACCGGGGTCGGCGCCGTGGTGAACGCGGCCGGATTGCGCACCGGGCAGGACGTGGTGGTGATCGGCGCCGGTGGCGTTGGCCTCAACGCCATTCAGGGTGCCCGGATCGCCGGTGCACGGCGGATCGTGGCCGTGGACATGAGCGAGGAGAAACTGCAGATCGCCCGTGAATTCGGCGCGACCGACGGTGTGCTCGCCACCGGCAAGAGCCCTTGGCGTGATGCCAAGAAAGCCATGGGCCGGGGTGCCGACGCGGTGATCGTTACCGTCGGTGCCATTCCCGCCTATGACACCGCGCCGCGCTACCTTGCGGGTGGCGGCAAGGTCATCATGGTGGGTATGCCCCATTCCGGCGCGATGTCCACCTATGAACCCGTAATGCTGGCGGCGACAGGTCAGGGAATGGTCGGCTCCAAGATGGGCGACGTGGTCGTGCAGCGGGACATTCCGTGGATGGTTGACCTTTACCGTCAGGGACGCCTGAAGCTGGATGAGTTGATTTCCGGTCGCTGGACGCTGGACCAGATCAACGAAGCCATCGAAGACACCAAGACAGGCGCGGCGCGGCGGAACGTGATTATCTTCGACCGCTGAATCTTGCCGCCCCGCCGGAAAGGAGAGCATGGCCATGCAACTGACCGAAGCGACGCTGCAATCCGGCGGGGACATACTGGCGCTGACCACCGCCGCCGGGGAACGCCTGCGGTTCCATGCGGTCTGGCTGCGCGACAACGCGCAGGAAGACTGGGCGCGCGACCCCGGTAACGGGCAGAAACTGACCACCCTTGCCGACCTGCCAAAGGACTGCCGCCTGAGCGATGCGACACTGGAGGGGAAGTCGGTCACCGTCACCTTCGCCGCCGATGATCGCAAGGCGCGGTTCGACGGCGACTGGCTTGCCGCCCATGCCTACGACAGGCCGCAGCCGCGCGAAGCGGGCCGTCTGCCCGAGGGCGCGAAGGCTTGGGACAATGCGCTTAGTGATGATCTGCCGTCTTCCGATCTGGCGGCATTGCAGGACCGGGGGGAGGCCTTGCGCAGCTGGCTCGCCGCACTGCGCCGCTACGGGGTGGCCAAGGTCACTGGCCTGCGCAAGGAACCGGGCGCGCTTTTCGATGTTGTCGATCTTTTCGGCCATGTGCGCGAAACCAACTATGGTCGGCATTTCGAAGTCCGGACAGAGGTGAACCCCGTGAACCTCGCCTACACCGGGCTTGGCCTTCAGGCCCATACCGACAACCCCTACCGCGATCCGCAACCGACGGTGCAGGTTCTTTGCTGTCTCGAAAACAGCGCCGAGGGCGGCGACAGCATGGTGGTCGATGGTTTCGCGGCCGCCCGCCGGCTGCAGCAAGAGGACCCCCGCGGCTTTGATCTACTGTCGCAGCATTGCGCGCGGTTCAGCTACACCGGCTCCGCTGGCGTGGCGCTTCACGCGCGCCGCCCGCTGATCGAGCTTTCCCCCGACGGTGTTCTGCAGGCGGTGCGGTTCAACGCGCGTTCGGCGGCACCCTTCACCGATGTACCCTTTGACCGGATGGCCGATTATTACGCGGCCTACCGGCGCTTTGCCGCGATCATCGACGATGAGGCGATGCAGGTCAGGTTCAAGCTGGCACCGGGCGAAGGGTTCGTGGTGGACAACACCCGCGTGCTGCATGCCCGCAAGGGCTACAGCGGGTCGGGCACGCGCTGGCTGCAGGGATGCTATGCCGACAAGGATGGCATCCTCTCCACTCTCGCGGCACTGGAAGGAGCCGCGGCATGAATACGACCGAGACGCTGACCACCGGCACCATCGTCGAGTTCATAGGCGACATCTTTGCCCGCAGGGGCGCCGAAAGCTATCTGGGCGAACGTGTGACCATGTCACAGCATATGCTGCAGGCCGCGCAACTGGCAGAGGAAGCCGGTGCCTCCGAACGCACCATCGTCGCGGCACTGCTGCATGACATTGGCCATTACACCAATGAATTCCCCGACGACGCGCTGGCACAGGGCACCGACAACCTGCACGAAGAAGCGGGCGCGCGGGTGCTTGCGCCATTCTTTCCCAATGAGGTGACAGACCCGATCCGCCATCACGTGGCGGCCAAACGCTATCTCTGCGCCACCGACCCCGCCTATTTCGACAAGCTCAGTCCGGCTTCGGTACATACGCTGAACCTGCAGGGCGGGCCGATGGATGCCGATGAAGTACGGCGCTTCGCCGCTGAGCCGAATCTGGATGCGATCCTTCAGGTCCGGATCTGGGACGACGCCGGCAAGGACCCGGCCCGGCAGACGCCTGGCTTCGATCACTACGCGCCCATGATACAACGGGTCGCGGACGCGCACGCAGGGGGGACCCCATGAAGCTACAGGATCTCGGCATCATCGTCACAGCGCCCCCCGCACCGGGCTGGGGCGGGCGGTACTGGATATTGGTGAAGCTCACGACCGACAGCGGTGTGACCGGTTGGGGGGAATGCTATGCATCCTCGGTCGGTCCCGAGGCGATGCGCCACGTGATCGAGGATGTCTTTGCCCGCCACATGCAGGGCGAAAACCCGGAAAACATCGAACTGATGTTCCGCCGGGCCTATTCCTCGGGCTTCACCCAGCGACCGGACCTGACGGTCATGGGCGCTTTCTCGGGTCTGGAAATCGCCTGCTGGGACATCCTCGGCAAGGACCGGGACCGCCCGGTGCATGCGCTCATCGGCGGCCGCATGAACGAACGGGTGCGCGCCTATACCTACCTCTATCCCCTGCCCCATCATGACATCACCGCGTTCTGGACCTCCCCCGAAATGGCGGCAGAGGCGGCGGCGGATTGCGTGGCGCGGGGCTATACCGCGATCAAGTTCGACCCCGCGGGCCCCTATACCCTGCGCGGCGGCCATATGCCCGCGATGGCGGACATTTCCCAATCCGTCGCGTTCTGCAAGGCGATCCGCGAAGCGGTAGGCGACCGCGCCGATCTGCTCTTTGGCACGCACGGCCAGTTTACCACCGCCGGGGCGATCCGGCTGGGGCAGGCGCTGGAGCCATACAGCCCCCTCTGGTTCGAGGAACCGATCCCCCCCGACAATGTCGCCGAGATGGCCCGCGTCGCGGGAGCGGTGCGCATTCCCGTCGCCACGGGTGAGCGGTTGACGACCAAGGCGGAATTCGCCCCGATCCTGCGCGCAGGCGCGGCAAGCATCCTGCAGCCTGCGTTGGGCCGGGCGGGCGGCATCTGGGAAATGAAAAAGGTCGCCGCAATGGCGGAGGTCTACAATGCCCAGATGGCCCCGCATCTCTATGCGGGACCGGTTGAATGGGCGGCCAACATCCACTTCGCCGTCTCCATCCCCAACCTGCTGATGGCCGAAACCATCGAAACCCCGTTCCACGATCAACTGATCCGGGGCTGCATCCGGGTGGAGGACGGTTTCGTTACCGCACCCACTGCCCCGGGCCTCGGCATCGATGTGGACGAAGACCTCGCCCGCGCGCATGCCTACACGGGTAACGAGCTGCATCTGCAGATGCAGGAAGACCCCTGCAATTACGTCGAGGGCAATACCTTCGCCGGGGGCGCGCCACCGCTGGAGGAGTAACGCCCGCCATGGTGCAGCGGGCGCGGAGAGGTGTCAGCCGTCGGCCACCACCTTCTGACGCTGCCTACCCATGCCCGCGATTTCGCATTCCACCACGTCGCCGGCCTTCAGATAGAGGGGCGGCTTCATTCCCATGCCCACCCCCGGCGGCGTGCCGGTGGAAATGACATCCCCGGGATGCAGCGTCATCAACTGGCTGAGATGAGAGATAATCTCGGCCACCGAAAAAATCATGGTTTCGGTACTGCCGGACTGGCGCGTCTCGCCGTTGACGGTGCAGGACATCGTCAGCGCCTGCGGGTCCGGCACCTCATCCGTCGTGACGAGCCATGGGCCCAGCGGGCCGAAACTGTCGCAGGATTTGCCCTTGGTCCACTGCCCGGTCAGCTTGGCTTGAAAGTCCCGCTCCGACACGTCATTGATGACGCAATAACCGGCCACGTGTTCAAGCGCGTTTTCCGCGGAGACGTATTTGCAACGGGTGCCGATCACCACGCCCAGTTCCACTTCCCAATCTGTCGCCGTCGAGCCCCGCGGCAGTACGAGATCGTCGTTCGGCCCGCAGATAGCCGAATTGGCCTTGAGAAAGAGGATCGGGTGTTCAGGGATCGCCATGCCCGCTTCTTCCGCGTGATCGCGGTAGTTCAGACCGATACAGAGGAACTTGCCCACGCCGCCCACGCAAGCACCGATGCGCGTATCGTCGGGCAGGACCGGCAGCGTATCGAGGTCGAGCCGCGACAAGGCCGCGAGGCTGGCGACCGACAGCGCAGGGCCGTCCACATCCGCGAAATGCTCCCCCAGATCGCGCAGTTTGCCTGCGTCATCCAATATCGCGGCACGCTCCCGCCCCGGTTCTCCTACCCTCGCTAACTTCATGTTCGTGACCTTTCGAATGCGGCCCAGACGGCCTGGAAACCGGCGAAATCGATCGATCCGCCTTCGACGGCATCCAGCACGATCCGCTCCGATTCGAAAAGGGTAGCGATGGCGGTTTTCAGGCTTGGCATGACTTGCCCAAGTGGGCGGACCGGCCTTACCGCTCCACCCTCTTTACCAGTCTGAGTCAATTTTGCAGATCAGTAGAACGCTTGCAGCCCAGTCTGCGCCCGTCCGAGGATCAGCGCATGGACATCGTGGGTGCCTTCGTAGGTGTTCACCGTCTCGAGGTTCATCATGTGGCGGATCACCTGAAACTCGCCGGAGATACCGTTGCCGCCATGCATGTCCCGGCTCATCCGGGCGATATCCAGCGCCTTGCCGCAGTTGTTGCGCTTGACGATGGAGATCATCTCGGGCGCGGCATTCGCCGCATCCATGAGCCGCCCGACCTGAAGCGACGCCTGCAAACCCAATGCGATCTCGGTCTGCATATCCGCCAGCTTCTTCTGGAAAAGCTGCGTCTGGGCGAGCGGCTTGTCGAACTGCTTGCGGTCCAGCCCGTACTGACGGGCAGCGTGCCAACAGAATTCGGCTGCCCCCATCGCGCCCCAGCTGATACCGTAGCGCGCCCGGTTCAGACAGCCAAACGGCCCCTTCAGCCCCTGCACATTGGGAAGCAGCGCATCTTCGCCCACCTCCACGTTGTCCATCACGATTTCGCCGGTGATGGAGGCGCGCAGCGACAGCTTGTTGCCGATCTTCGGCGCGCTCAGCCCCTTCATGCCCTTTTCCAGCACGAAGCCGCGGATCTTGCCGCCGTGTTCTTCGGACTTCGCCCAGACGACGAAGACATCGGCAATGGGCGCGTTGCTGATCCACATCTTGGAGCCGCTGATGCGATAACCCGTGTCCGTCTTGACGGCGCGGGTCTTCATGCCTGCAGGGTCACTGCCCGCGTCCGGCTCGGTCAGCCCGAAACATCCGATCCATTCCCCGCTGGAAAGTTTCGGCAGATATTTCTTGCGCTGCGCTTCCGACCCATAGGCATAGATCGGATACATCACGAGGCTCGACTGCACGGACATCATGGAGCGATAGCCAGAATCCACGCGCTCGACCTCGCGCGCCACCAGACCGTAGGACACATAGCTGCCGCCCAGCCCGCCGTATTCTTCCGGAACCGTGACGCCAAGAAGCCCCATTTCGCCCATTTCACGGAAGATTTCCGGGTCTGTCTGCTCATTGGCAAAGGCTTCGATAACCCGCGGTTGCAGCTTTTCCTGCGCATAGGCACGGGCGCTTTCCTGGATCATCCGCTCATCTTCGCTGAGCTGGTCGGACAGGCGGAACGGATCCGCCCAGTCGAAATTACCCAGATCGGGGGCA
>NZ_LWGH01000183.1:0-1202 GCF_001635395.1 Sulfitobacter sp. HI0129
GAGCAGCACCTCGCCTCCGCGCGGATGCGCGCGGTCGAGGAGGGGCTTCCCGTGGTCCGGGCGGCCAACACTGGGATATCCGCGATCATCGACGCCAATGGAAATGTCGTCGCGCGTCTTGATACCGGGGAAACAGGCACCATTGATGCCGGCCTGCCGGGCGCGCGTACTCCAACGCCCTATGCGCGGTTCGGCGACTGGACCTTGTTGGTTCTTGTTTTTGGGTGCTGGGTCTTCGGCTGGCTGGCCAGTTTGCTCGGACGAGATCCCGATGCGCGGCATTTTGGAACGGAGGTATCCTGATGCTTGTGATCGTGAGCGCTATCGGAGGCGCGATCTGGGGTGGCTATCTGGCACGACGGAGGAGGGGGAATCACCTGGATATCCTCCAATATGCGGTAGCGTCTGCGATCGCCTTCGGACTTGTCGCCCTGTTTGCAACCATCGTGCTGTCGCGGGTTCTCGGCTAGCGAGCTTCGAAATTGCGCAAACGTGTCAGCGGCTTGAAGACCCGATAGCTCGAGGTCCCGATAGAGAATCGCGCGAATGTGCATCTAGGCGAGCTCATTTCTGATTGAGCCGTCGCTCGAACGCCTCCAATGTCGTCCCGCTGACGTGATGCTCGATCCCTTCCGCATCGCGTTCCGCGGTCTCTTCGTCGATTCCCAGGCTCAGAAGAAAGGCGACGACGACCCTGTGGCGGCGTCGACAGATCTCCGCGAGGTCCTGCCCGGCATCGGTGAGGAATATCGCGCGGTATGGCTCCCGCCGGACCAGACCAGCAGCCTTGAGCCGCGAGATGTTCTTGGTCACGGTCGGCGGCTTCACGCCAAGCCGCTCGGCGATCTCGACCGGTCTGGCCTCCCCGCGCGTCTCGATCAGTTCCGCGATCAGTTCGACGTAATCCTCCGCCATCTCGCTTTCATGTGCCTGACGCACGGTCGCAAAGCCCTCGGCCTGCGCCTCGGGAGCCCGGTCGACCGCTTCGAATGGCTCACGCCCATGTGATTGTAGCTTTGTCATACTCGGGACTTTGCAGCGAAACAGCGGGATTGACAACTTGTTTGCTTCGGGTAGATAAGTTAGCCATGTCTAACTTTGTACTTTGGAGGCCGTGGTGATGCGAAATATTATGAGAGCGCTGCTCGCCACACTCGCAAGTGCGCTCCTCCTGTCCGGACCTGTCGCCGCGACGCCGGCCA
>NZ_LWGH01000184.1:0-567 GCF_001635395.1 Sulfitobacter sp. HI0129
TTCAGGACGGCGATGCGGACCTGGAGTTCGGCGACCTGTCGATCGAAGTCCCGTGCCATGAGCCGCTGGCCCAGCAACTTGATACAATGCATCTTTGTCTCGACGCGGCTTCGGCGGTGGTATCCACTCCATCGTCGCCAGAGCGCGCGGCCCAGGTATTTCGCCGCGCGCAGGGCCTCATTTCGCGCCACGGCTCCGGCGGTGATCGTCTTCCAGGGCTTCGCGTTCTTGCGGGGCGGGATGACGGCATGGGCACCGCGATCTGCAATCGCATCGTGGCATTTGCGCGTGTCGTAGGCGCCATCAGCCGTAACGCTACCGATTTCCTGGTCCTGCGGGATTTGGTCGAGAAGGTGGGTAGGATGGGCGCATCACCGATGTGGCTCCCGGTGACTTCGACGGCCCGGATCTCCAACGTTTCTTCATCGATCCCAAGGTGTCGCGTAGCCCTTAATTGTGAGATGGGAAATCCAACGAAATCAACGGCTGAGCTTTGCCCTTAAATATGAGATTTTGCCTTTAATTCTGATATTTTTGCCCTTAAACCTGAGACAGGGTTCACAGACA
>NZ_LWGH01000185.1:0-633 GCF_001635395.1 Sulfitobacter sp. HI0129
AGAATGCTTCCGCCTGTCCGGGGTCTTCGATCAGCCCGGCTTCTACGAATTCGGCGAGCGGGTAGAGATAGCCCGATTCCGAAATCGGATCGGCAAAAGCGATGTCGCGCCCGCGCAGGTCTGCGAGCGCGCCGATGCCGCTGTCGCGCCGCACGAAGATGCGGCCCGTATAACTCGGCGCGTCGCGGTAGACCTCGGACAGGAGCGGCACGGCACCGATCTCGGCCTCGGCCAGAACGAAGGGCAGGGCGCCCATGAAGGAGATATCCGCGTCGCCGTTGCGCAGCGCCTCGACCGCCGCTGCATGGTCGATGGTGACGAACCCCTCGACGGGGACGCCGATCTCCTCTGCCAGCCATCCGGTGATGGCCTCGATGTCCCCCAGAAGCTTGTCGGGGTTCTCTTGCGGGATGAAGGCAAGCCGCAGGGTTACGTCTTGCGCGGCGAGAGGTGTCGCCAGCGACACCGCGCCCGCGCCGACCAAGGTCAGTATCGTTCTACGGGTCAGATGGACCGGCATCAGAATGCCCTCTCTTCGATTGCGTCGGCTTCGGACTTGAACGCGGTCCAGCTTGCTTCAGCGGCCTCCCAGTCTTCCACGCGGACGGCGGCGCCGACCGCGGCCAGCCGCTC
>NZ_LWGH01000186.1:0-533 GCF_001635395.1 Sulfitobacter sp. HI0129
TTACCTTCATCCTGGTCATGCCTAGATCACTCGGTTTCGGGTCTGATCCCACGAACTCAACGCCCTATTAAGACTCGCTTTCGCTGCGCCTACACCTAACGGCTTAAGCTTGCTCGTGAGACCAAGTCGATGACCCATTATACAAAAGGTACGCTGTCAGGCCGCAAGGGCCCTCCAACTGATTGTAGGCGTTCGGTTTCAGGTACTGTTTCACTCCCCTCGTCGGGGTGCTTTTCACCTTTCCCTCACGGTACTGGTTCACTATCGGTCAGTAAGGAGTACTTAGCCTTCGAAGGTGGTCCTCCGATCTTCAGACAGAATTTCACGTGTTCCGCCCTACTTAATACGTCCAATCATGCTTCCTATACGGGACTATCACCCACTCTGGTTGCGCATTCCAACGCATTCTAGTCACACTCATGGCTCGGCTGGTCCCCGTTCGCTCGCCGCTACTAGGGGAGTATCATATTGATTTCCTTTCCTCCGGGTACTTAGATGTTTCAGTTCCCCGGGTTTGCCTTTTTAACCCTATG
>NZ_LWGH01000187.1:0-269 GCF_001635395.1 Sulfitobacter sp. HI0129
AGCGTCGTTGGCCCCCCTCGGTCCTGCCGGGCTCAGGCATAAGTCCGATCTGCTCGTAATACCGGATGGTCTGCACTTTTGTTCCGGTCTTCTTCGCCAGAGTCCCAATCGTCAGCATTTCCGCTCCCCACATTACCTACAGTGGGTGTAGCTTTATGCGGTGCGCATCACAAGCTTCACCTGAGTTTCACAGATAGGTGATTGTTGGCCGATCGGTGACAATCACGCTTGAACCTACAGTAGCTAGAGGATGTAAACGCACACAAAAT
>NZ_LWGH01000188.1:0-369 GCF_001635395.1 Sulfitobacter sp. HI0129
CCGGCGACTGCTCGTTTCCGGCGCGACTGCGGTGCTTCGCTTTGCAAGGCAGGGCGATGCCGGCAAGGCTTGGATGCTTGGGCTTAAAGCACGCAAGCGACCGAAAGTCGTTGCGGTCGCGCTCGCCAACAAGACTGCCCGGATCGCTTGGGCGCTCCTGCGCCGCAACGAGATCTACGCGGCCCCTGTCTCCTGAGCGCGGAACCGCTGACGGAATGCGTGAAGCTGAGAAGAGATGACAAACCGGTCGAACCGGGGATCGGGACACCCCAGGGGGTCAAGGCGCAGAAAGCGCGCAATTTTGATTGGGACCCGATCCGCGGACTTCATCTGGGCCAGCGGCTAGACCGCACCACAAAGGCCGTAGAC
>NZ_LWGH01000189.1:0-322 GCF_001635395.1 Sulfitobacter sp. HI0129
GCATCTGTTCGCGCACGACGGAATGGATACCGTCTGCACCGACCAAAATGTCTCCCTGCATGCGCTCACCGCTTGCGAGCGTCAACACTACGCCGTCCGCGTCCTCGGTATAGGATGCAACCGTCGAATTGAGGTGAATGGCTCCGGGCTTCAGTTCTTCCACCCGATTGGCAAGGATGGAGTGAAGATCGGGACGGTAGACATGATAATAGGGTGCGCCGAACCTGTCTTCGTGCGGCTTTCCCAGAGGGATCGTGCTGATCACCTCGGCGGTGTCGAAGAGACGGAACTCCGTGCGCTCAGGACGGACAGCAACCTCTTC
>NZ_LWGH01000190.1:0-253 GCF_001635395.1 Sulfitobacter sp. HI0129
ACCGGTTCGGGGGCGTTGCGTAATTCCTCGATCTGAGCCTGCAGCGCGGTGATCTGCGCCAGAAGCTCCGCGTTGGGCTCGACTGGATCCGGTCCGACAAACACAACCTCGGGCTCGGGCGGAGGCAAGGTCTCGATAGCGCCAAAGCCGTCCCCCTCGTTTTGGAAGACGTCCGGGGTGGCCGTCGGCAAGGCTTCCTCTTCGTCGGGCTGTGAGAGGAGATAGAGCAGGGCACCACCTGCGCCGATGACGA
>NZ_LWGH01000191.1:0-298 GCF_001635395.1 Sulfitobacter sp. HI0129
GTGGAGACCCTTTCTTCGCGCTTCAAAGCCCCCGCCCGAACATAAGGCTCTTCTGCCTTGCCGCCATTGCCTCCGCCCAATCACGTCCACTGGTAAAGGCTGCGTTGTGCAGCATGGACATCGACGTCTACGCACGAGTTGCCCTGCTTCGCGCCTACGATAAGGAGCCCCGACTGCTTGCAACCGTCGACCAGATTGCTCAGCGGATGCGACTACGCGTCGGCGGTTCAGCCACCTCATCTCAAATTTAAGGGCAAGAAAGGCCGGAAAACGCGCCGTGTCTCGGATTTAAGGGCAA
>NZ_LWGH01000192.1:0-7139 GCF_001635395.1 Sulfitobacter sp. HI0129
TTTCCGAGGCGCTGGGTCTGAAAGGATCGGACGCGCCGCTGCCCCAGACGCTGCGCATCCTTGGCAAGGGGCAGAAGGAACGCAACGTGCCGGTGCTTCCGGCGGCCCGTGCGGCGGTGGACAGCTATCTCGCCATATGCCCGCATCCGCTGGAAAAGGACGCCCCGCTCTTTCGCGGGGTGCGCGGCGGCGCGCTGGGGCCGAGGGCCATCTCGCAGGCCATGGCGCAGGCGCGGATGCAGCTGGGCCTGCCCGCCACGGCGACGCCGCATGCGCTGCGGCACAGTTTCGCCACCCATCTGCTGGACGCGGGCGGCGATCTGCGTGCCATTCAGGAACTGCTGGGCCATGCCTCGCTGTCGACAACGCAGGCCTATACCGCCGTCGATACCAAGCGCCTGATGGATGTCTACAACAGCGCCCATCCCAAGGCCGGGAAACCCGCCGCGAAACGCGCCTGAACGGCGCGCCCTGCCTGCCGATCAGCCCAGGGCCTTGACGAAAGCGCGGGCGGCGGCGGCGGGATCGAGCGTGCCTTCGGCCACCTCTTCGCTCAACGCCTTCATGCGGGCGCGCGCCTCCGGCTCCTCCAGCCGGGCCAGCAGGGCCTGCCGCACGTCCTGATCGAACCAGAACCGGGCCTGCGCGCGGCGGGTAGCTTCCCAGTGGCCTTCGGCGCGCCGCCAGTCGACAAGCGTGCCGATCTTCTCCCACGTCTCTTCGAGACCTGCGTTTTCCAGTGCCGAGACGCTGAGCGCCAGCGGATAGCCTTCCGGGTCCTGCGGACGTTTGCGCAGCAGGCGCAGCGCACCGGCGTAGTCGGCCTGCGTGCGCGCGGCGGTGGACTTCAGCGCGCCATCGGCCTTGTTAACGACGATAATGTCGGCCTTTTCCATGATGCCGCGCTTCACACCCTGAAGCTCATCCCCTCCGGCGGGGGCCAGCAACAGCAGAAAGACATCCGACATCTCCGCCACCACGGTTTCGGACTGGCCCACGCCCACCGTCTCGATCAGCACCACGTCGAACGCCGCCGCCTCGCAAAGCGCTACGACCTCCCGCGTGCGGCGGGCGACGCCGCCCAGATGCGTCTGGCTGGGCGAGGGGCGGATAAAGGCCGCAGGGTCGCGCGACAATTGCTCCATCCGGGTCTTGTCGCCAAGGATCGACCCGCCGGAGCGGGTGGAGGAGGGATCGACCGCCAGCACCGCCACCCGCAGCCCGCGCCCCGTCAGCATCAGGCCAAAGGATTCGATAAAGGTCGATTTGCCTACACCCGGCGTGCCCGAAAGGCCGATGCGCAGGGCCTCGCGCGATTTCGGCAGCGCCTGCAGCAGTGCGGCGGTCTGCGCGCGGTGATCCGCGCGGCCCGATTCCACCAGCGTGATCCCCCGCGCGAGCGCGCGCCTGTCGCCATCGGCGATCCGCTGTGCCAGTTCTTCCGGTTCCATCGCGGCATCATTCGCGCGGGTGCCCGCGAATGTCCATCCCGGACTTGGCGCGGCGAGGCCGATGACGGATAAGGCGGCCATGACCGACGCCCTGCCCATCGACGCGGTGATCCCGCAGATCATCGACGCCCTGCGCACGCAGGGGCGGCTTGTGCTGCAGGCCCCGCCCGGCGCGGGCAAGACCACCCGCGTGCCGCTGGCCCTGCTGGAGGCGGGCCTTGCCAAGGGGCGCATCGTGATGCTGGAGCCGCGCAGGCTGGCGACCCGGGCCGCAGCCGAGCGGATGGCCGAAACCCTGGGCGAGGCGGTGGGCAACACCGTGGGCTACAGGGTGCGTGGTGACAGCGCCGTCTCGCCCCACACAAGGATCGAGGTGGTGACCGAAGGCATCCTGACCCGCATGATCCAGGACAGTCCCGACCTGCCAGGCATCGGTGCCGTCATCTTCGACGAATTCCACGAACGCTCCCTGCCCGCCGATCTGGGCCTCGCGCTCAGCCTCGAAGTGGCGGGGGCGTTGCGGGACGACCTGATGCTGGTGGCCATGTCCGCCACGCTGGACGCGGCACCACTGGCGGCGCTGATGTCGGCGCCGCTCGTCACCTCCGAAGGGCGCAGCCATCCCGTCACCCCCCAGTGGTTGCCCCGCCCGGTTGGCAAGGAGCGCTTCGAAAATGCCTTGGGCGATCTTGTCTGCCATGCGCTTGATGCCGCGCCCGGCTCCCTGCTGGCCTTTCTGCCCGGCGCAAGAGAGATCAGGCGCACCGAAGCCCTGCTGCGCGCCCGCCTGCCGAAGGACTGCGATCTGGCCCCGCTCTACGGGGCGCTCGACTTCAAGGTGCAGCGTGCCGCCATCGCACCTGCCCCGCCGGGGCGGCGGAAGGTGGTGCTCGCCACGTCGATCGCCGAAACCTCGCTGACGATCGAGGGGATCGGGATCGTGGTGGACGGCGGGCTCGCCCGGCGGGCCCGGTTCGATCCCTCCTCCGGCATGTCCCGCCTTGTGACTGAACGCGTCACACAGGCCGAAGCGACGCAGCGCGCGGGGCGCGCCGGGCGCCTCGGGCCGGGGGTGGCCTACAAGCTCTGGACCAAGGGCGAGGACGGCGCGCTCGCCGCCTATCCCCCGCCCGAGATCGAGGTGGGCGATCTTGCCGGTCTGGCGCTGGAACTGGCGCAATGGGGCGCGTCGGAAGACGAACTGCCCTTCCTGACCGCGCCCCATGCCGCCCGCATGGCCGAGGCGCGCGGCCTGCTGCGGATGCTGGGCGCGCTGGATGACGCTGGGCGGATCACCGATCACGGCAAGCGGCTGGTACGCCTGCCGCTGCACCCCCGGCTGGCCCATATGGTCGCCCGGGGCGGCGAAGGCGCGGCCTTGCTGGCCGCCCTGCTGGCAGAGCGCGATCCGCTGTCCGGTCAGGGAACCGATCTGGACCTGAGGATGCGCCTGCTGCGCGGCGACGGGGATCGGGGCGGCGCCCATGGCCCGACCCTTGCCCGTATCCGGCAGGAGGCGCGGCGCCTGCCCCGCCCCCGGAACCCCGATGGCCCGCGCGGTATCGGTGCGCTTGCAGCACTCGCCTATCCGGACCGGGTCGGCGCACGGCGCAGGGGCGAGGCGCCCCGCTACGTGCTGTCGGGCGGCAAGGGCGCGATCCTGCCGCAAGGCGATGCGCTGGCGGGCGCGCCGCTGATCGTCGCGACGGATCTTGATGGCGACCCGAGAGAGGCGCGCATTCGTCAGGCAGCGATCATCAGCCTGCCGGAACTGAGGGCGCTTTTCGCGGATCAGATCGGCTGGCACGAGGTTTGCGAATGGTCCCGCCGCGAAGGGCGCGTGATCACCCGCAGGCAGGAACGCTTCGGCGCCATCGTGCTGGACGACCGCACCTGGTCCGACGCCCCCGGGGAACGGATCACCGCCGCCATGCTCGACGGGGTGCGGCAGTTGGGGCTCTCCCCCTCGCCCTCCGTGGCGCGCTTTCTGGCCCGCGTCGGGCTGATGCAGGGCACGCTGCCGGATTTCAGCGATGACGCCCTGATGGCGACGCTCGAAGACTGGCTTGCCCCGTTTCTGGGCGGGGTACGAACGGCGGCGGACTGGAAGGCCCAATGATCATCGTGAGTGATGCTGCCGCAGAAGCCTGCGGGCCACTGCGGTGCCCGGTCCGCCCCCATGGGGATCGCGATTGCGGTGCCGCCCGCCGCGCGCAACGCCTGCCGTGCCGCCGCCCGCCCCGCTGCGAATTCACGCTGCCGCTTCGGGACGGCGTTCGCGACAGCCGGCTCTTCGGTGCGGTGAAGCGGCGGGTGAACGGAACCGATGCGCGCCTGCGCGGCGTATACACCGGCGGTCAGCAGCGCTTCGATCTCCTTCAAAAGCAAGGGGGCCGAGAGCTTCTCCATCTTCACTGCGCAGGTTCCGCCGCCCGGGCCGCCCGCATTTTTCGCCGGCGGGAGATGATATCGGCGGTTTCCGGGTCGATATCGGGTGCCGATGCCCGGGGGGCAGTTGGCTGTCGCTCAAAGGGCCTGACCTGCGGTTTCACGGCCCGTGGTGAGGCATCGTTTCCGCGCGATGCCAGATGCGTCGCCAATGCTCCCAGCGTCGGAAAGCGGAAGATGTCCGTGACGGAAAGCGCGCCCTTTGCGCCCAGCGCCGCCCCGATGTCCCGATGCGCCTGTACCGCCAGCAGCGAATGACCACCGAGGGAGAAGAAATTGTCCTCCGCCTGCGGGGCCGAAACGCCGAGCAGGTCTTCCCAGACCTTGGTGATCACCGTCTGCGCCCGCTCGCGCGAAAGCTCGGATGCTTCCCCGCGCAGGCGCTCGACCCGCTCCTTGACGGCGGGCGCGTTGCGGGCCCGTTTCGGGCCGGGGGCCGGCAATGCCTTGCGATCGATCTTTCGGTTGGGGGTCAGGGGCATTTCGTCCAGCGTAACGATGAAGGCGGGCACCATGATCTGCGGCAGGCGCTGCGCCAGTTGCGCCCGCGCCGCCGCCGGATCGACCTGTTCGGTTGTCGTGACATAACCCACGAGTTGCCGCCCCGCCGATGTCTCCCGCGCCGTAACCACCGCCTGCCGCACACCGGGCAGCTCGGCAAGCCGCGCCTCGATCTCGCCCAGCTCGATCCGGTGGCCCCATATCTTCACCTGATCGTCCGCGCGGCCACGATAGTGCAGCACGCCGTTCAGGTCGCGCGAGACCAGATCGCCGGTCTTGTAGATCCGCCCCGCGCCAAAGGGGTTCGGACGGAACCGTTCCTCGGTCAACTGCGCGCGCTTCCAATAGCCCGCCGTCACACCCGCCCCGCCGATCCAGAGTTCACCCGGCGCGCCAGCCGACAGAGGGGCCAAGCTATCGTCGAGCACATAGACCTGCGTATTGGCGATGGGGGTCCCGATGGGGGCTGTGGCGGCATCGTCCTTGTTCAGCATCTGGGTGGTTGACCAGATGGTCGTCTCCGTCGGTCCGTACATGTTCTGTATCCGGGCGTCGGTGACACTCCGTAGCGTATCGACCAGCGCCCCCGGCAGGGCCTCGCCCCCCAGCATCAGATGGCGGACCCCCCGCAGTGCCTCTGAGGTCGCTTCATCCAGCAGCAACATCTGCGCCATGCTGGGCGTACATTGCAGATGCGTCACCCCGTGGCGCCGCATTTGCGCCGCGATGGACATATCTTCGGACATTTCGCTGGCCGCCGCCTCTTCGACCACCGGGTTGGCACGGGCGAGCACCTCGGCCAGCGGTTTCAGCCCTTCCAGCACCGTCTCCGGCCCGATCCCGTAATCGATGAGGCAGGCGACCTCATCCACGCCGATGCCGCGCAATTCCTCGGCCCGGGAAAGGCCATCTTCCACGGTGCCGAACATGCCGCTGTCATTGAAATAACGCTCGAAGGCGAAGTCGAGGATGGCATCCATTTCCTCCTCCGACAGGTCATCCAGATCGAGGTCGAAGGCCGAACTCGCACCAGCAGGCTTTTTGAAGGCGGGAAAGGCCCAGGCGTATTGCTTGATGAGGCCCGCGGCGGAGCGCAGATAGTCCTTCATCGGTTCGCGCGCCACGTCACGGGCGGCTTCGCGCGTCTTGGCGAGATAGCTGTGGAGCATCACCGTCACGCGGTGATCCTGCGGATCGTGCCCCGCCTTGCGAAGCGCCTCGCGGTAGATCCCGATCTTTTCCGCGACTTCCGCGACCGTCTGGCCCAGCAGGTGCGTCAGAACGTTGGCCCCGATCTCCCCCGCCTCCTTCCACGTCTGGGGATTGCCCGCCGTCGTGACCCAAATGGGCAGGCTGCGGGAGACAGGGCGCGGTTGCGTCACCACCGGCAAAAGGCTGCCGTCCGCCCGCGGAAATGCGACGCTTTCACCCGCCCAGAGCGCGCGAAGCTGTTTGATCGCGGTATACATGGCGGGCTTGTTGTCGGGCGGCGTGTTCTCGGGCCGCAGCACGAAATCATCCGGCTGCCAGCCACTGGCGATGGCCAGCCCCACCCGCCCGTTGGTGAGGTTGTCGATCACCGCCCATTCCTCCGCGATGCGGGCCGGATGATGCAGCGGGGCGACGCAGGAGCCTGCGCGCACGGCCAAATTCCGGGTCACGGCGGCGACGGCGGCGCCGGTCACTGAAGGATTGGGATAGGGCCCACCAAAAGCGTGGAAATGCCGCTCCGGTGTCCAGACCGCGTTGAACCCATGCGCATCGGCAAACTTGGCGCCTTCGAGCAGCAGTTCGTATTTGCGCGGTCCAACCCCATCATCGTTGCCCCAGTAGAACAGGTTGAAGTCCAACCGCTTTCCGCCCCGCTTTGCTGCAGGGCGCGAGGGTTGGACCTGGCCCGCGAAGACGCTTCGTGCGGGATCGCCCGCCAGCACGACCTTGAAGCCGCGCGCCAACGTCCAGAACAGTTCCAGCACCGAAATATCGAAGGACAGGCTGGTCACCGACAACCAGACCGCACCTTCCTCATGGTCAATCCGCGCATCCATCCCCGCAAAGAAGTTGGCGACATTCTCATGGCCCACCATCACCCCCTTCGGCGTTCCGGTGGAGCCGGAGGTGTAGATCAGATAGGCAAGCCCGCCCTCCCCGTCAAAAGGCGCCGGGGTGGTTTCGGGCGCGTCGGCAATGCGCGGATTATTATCTATCGCCAGCAGGGTGGCATCGCTTTCGGGCACACTGTCCCGCAGGGCATTTTGCAACAGCAGGATGGGGGCTTCGCTGTCGCGCATGAAATAGGCGAGCCGATCCGCCGGATAGGCAGGATCGAGCGGCACATAGGCGGCACCGGCCTTGAGAATGGCCAGCGCACCAACCACCAGATCGAGCCCGCGTTCGCAGTACAGCCCCACCGGCACCCCCGGCCCCGCGCCTAGGTCCCGCAGCACATGGGCCACGCGGTTGGCGCGGGCGTCGAGCGCGGCGTAGCTGAGGCTCTGCCCCTCATGCACCAGCGCGATGGCATCGGGCGTGCGCGCGGCCTGCGCCGCGAAGGCCCCGTGAATGGTCTGGTCTGGGTCGAACGCGGTGGCGGTGTCGTTGAGACCCTCCAGCAGCAGTCGCCGCTCGGCCTCCGGGAGGGGCCAGACATCGGCGCAGGTGATGTCCGCGCCCTCGGCGGCACGGGCGCAGGCAGCCTCGATCCGTTCGCGGATATGCGCCAGTTCCTCGACCGTCAGG
>NZ_LWGH01000193.1:0-296 GCF_001635395.1 Sulfitobacter sp. HI0129
CTTGGTCTATGACCTCTATGGGCGCGGCTATTCCGATCGCCCCCGAACGAGGCAGGACGCACAGTTCTTTCACCGGCAATTGAGGGAATTGCTGGATCATGTGGGCGTGGGGGACGATATCACCCTCATCGGCTATTCGATGGGCGGTGCTATCGCCACGTCCTTCGCCGCCGAACATCCGGGCCGCATACAGCAACTGGTACTGCTCGCACCTGCCGGAATGCGGGTTCCGGCGGGGCGGATGATCAACATCATTCGCAGCAGTCCCCTATTGGGCGACTGGTTGATGCACGCCG
>NZ_LWGH01000194.1:0-682 GCF_001635395.1 Sulfitobacter sp. HI0129
GAGAGCAACCCTTGCATAGTCGTCGATGCTTTTGCTGACGATGGCTGCCTTAGCCAAGGGATGAGATCGAGCGGCGGCGATTGCGGCGAGGCAGAACAGCCTAACTTCCGATCTGGGGTTCTGGACAGCGAACGACGGATCCCCGCGGAAGGTTTTGAGTGACATGGCAAAGGTGACCGCGCGCATTGCGCGCCGAAGTTGCTTGGGGCCGCGCGAGCGCGCGGCGCACTCAAGCATCTCTGCCCCGCGGCGCGCTCGGTATATCAGTTTTCCAGATATTTGTTCCTCACGGAGTTTGCCAAGGGTCTGCACAAGTCTCGTCCCGCAAACTTGGCAGTCAAATGCCCAGGCCCGCCTCCAATGCCTGAGCGAAAGACCCTCTCTGGCGCATTGCATGCAATGCTGGAATGGCATCTGAGCCGTCAGCGAGGCTTCTCGTGGCGTCATTGCCGGAAAGGTCAAAGATCGAACAACATCTGGGTTAACCCGTGCGGCGTTGGCAATCTTCGCCGCCGCAGCCGCGTCGACGTTGAAGTCCAAGGCGGTGCCATGCGCGGTATCGATTCTGAGATGAGCCAGTAGTTCCGCATCATCACAGTAGTTGGCCGCCGCCAGCCGAGACAACCAACCTGACAACAACTCGTCTGGCAGCGGCGCGACAGTCTTGGGCAGCGGGTGCGGC
>NZ_LWGH01000195.1:0-203 GCF_001635395.1 Sulfitobacter sp. HI0129
GGCCCGATTGGAAGGATCAAATTCATGATGTCCCAACCTTTTTGGAAATCATTCCTCAAAACACTTATCGGCAATGTCACGAGAGCGCGCAGCGCGGCAGTGCATTGGCGATACCGAATTTTCCAAACAAGTTGGGTTTCAAACCTCTTTATCGCCTCGTTGGCGCTCTTCCTGCTCGTCGCAGAACCGGCCCTCGCACAAAG
>NZ_LWGH01000196.1:0-343 GCF_001635395.1 Sulfitobacter sp. HI0129
CTATCCCTCGTTCTCCTTGTCTTTCGGCAAGGTAGGGGATTTGTCGCAACTCAGTTCAGAGTATACCCGGCAACAATCCGCTGTAAATCCCATTCAGAAATGTCACCGGCTGTGCAAAGCAGAAAGGTCACCACAGGGCGCTACGGGAGCAAGGCTTTTGAGCCCGCAGACCCCAATATCGAAGGGCTGAAAAGCCTTGCGGATTGCGGGTCTTTGGTGTCGAGGATAGCGTGGTGACATGCTTCCGACGGTCAAACTTCACTCAGATGCTGATGTCCTGAAACACTCGCCGCTGGTTCGTGGGATGACGCTTGCGTTGCGTTATGCCAACGAAACCGGCGGG
>NZ_LWGH01000197.1:0-6698 GCF_001635395.1 Sulfitobacter sp. HI0129
GCCGCGCAATCGCGGCGACATTTGAACGGCGCGATACGGCCGTTCCGACAGAGACCCCAGATGCGTTGACGGCCGCGTTCAGTAAAGACGAAGCCAAGCAGCGCCAGTGGGCGGCTTTCAGTCGAGACGTTTCCTTCGACCCGGGACCGCTGCCACGCGTAGTTGAAACGTTGGCGGGATTTCTGATGCCGGCCGCGGTCACCGCAATGCGCCACAAACCGCAATCGAAAGACGACCAATCATGAACGGGAAGAAAGTGAATATCTATGCTTAGTCGGGGGTCCGTATGACGCCATTGAAAGCCACATATCCATGCCTCTGGCACCGTCGTGAACGATCAGTTTAAAGGTCTGTTCGCATGGGAAGATTACATCGCAGCATTGGAGGCAGCATCACCTAAAAATGAGACGCTGTCCGGGCTTTCTTTCGGATCATGTGTGCAGCCTCGATCCCGGCGATCGTTTTGGGCGGGACGCTTTAAGCTGTGAAAACTGTCCAAATTTTTGCCCGACCCCCGGTGTCAATTCTGCGTGGAAATCAACGCAATCGCGGCCAACCGCGCGCCGCATCTGTCACAAATGCTTAAAATTCAAGCACCCAAGAGCGCGCCCAAGCTGGCTTCCCCAAGGCTGATTTCATCAACAGAGTTACCCCCACTTTTTGGGGATAACTCTTGGGCAATAAATGGTGACGCGCTTGCAGAGCATCGTCATAGAACAGACCACCTGTTTTGTACCGGCTATAAGCATGACGTGTCTCGTAGATAGATCTCACCTGCGACCATGCCAACCTGCTCAAAATCTGTGAGCTCAGATAAAACCGCAGCAAACTGCGCTGGCTCCACTGCTAGGCTTTCCTGAATAACTTCCGGTGAAACCGCTTCCATCGGGCTGACAGCACCTCGTTTCTTCAATTCGTGCAGAATAGCTTGTTTCATCGAAAGTCTCCTCACTGGGCTTGCCCGGACAGTAAATGATCCGCACATCTATACCCACATACCGCATCAGATGAATGTAACAACGTGACCGCAAACCCGTGAGTTCGCCGGTTCCAAACACACGCGCTCTCAAAGCGCACCTCGCCCGATGGATGTTATAAAGCACGGCTCCCCCTAAGCAACCCGTTGAACGATCGACGCCAGCCCATATGGGCCGCTTCATCGGGCAATCGCAGATTGGAAAGCCGTTCATCCCGCGTCAGTCATTTCTAACCCGTCACGCAGTTGACCTCTTCCTCACCCATCAACATAACGATGGAACACGCCCCGCGCGCCTTCATGCTTCGATATCAGCAGCGAACCGCAATTCACGCAATGGACGTACCCGGCGTATGGAAGCTTGATAGATCTCATGTCCTTTGTAGGCATCGAGTGCTGCGGAATCCTCGAATTCGCCGTATACAACCACGTCGACTTCTTGGCTGATAGGATCGGACTTCCGGTTCGCTGTCACTTCCAACTTCAACGCATGGGGAATCCCTTTCAGGATAGAAAGCCCGTCTAAAATGTCCGTGACGTCGCGTTCGGATTTGGCAGTAAAAAAGACGATGTGCCGGATCAATTTCTTTGTCCTTAGGTGAAGGTCATGGAAGCCTCTTTTGCACTTACAGCTTTGCAGAGGCAAGCACGCCGGTTTCTTCCAAAACCCGCCGGAGCAACCCAACAGGTGGAACCACGACCTATGGGTACGCGATCATTCGGATCGTGCCACCGTTACCCGCTTGCCCTTACGTAAGCCGCCCCCTAAACATCCCACCACCGGAAATCTCAACGTTGCCGGTTAGACCGCACTGCCCGGAATGGGCTGTAATAACCCGAGGATATTTAGCACTTGCTTGATCAGACCGCGCTGCGCACCGAACTTGCCCATCACTACGATCTTGCCCCATCCGCCGAACTGGCCGCGGCGCATGCCGGGATTTACAGCAAGATGGAGCGGGTGATCTCGCCGCCCGACTGGGCGATCTTCGCCCCCTATGTGGTCGCGATCAACGCGTTGAAGAAACAGCGCAATGCAGTGATCCTGGCCCACAACTACATGACCCCCGAGATCTACCACGGCATCGCCGACGTTGTCGGCGACAGCCTGCAACTGGCGATCGAGGCAACAAAGGTCGAGGCCGATGTCATCGTGCAATGCGGCGTGCATTTCATGGCCGAAACGTCAAAAATACTGAACCCGTCCAAAACCGTGCTGATCCCTGATATGGAGGCAGGCTGTTCTCTGGCCGAAAGCATCACGGCAGACGGCATCGCACAGATGCGCGCGCAATATCCCGGTGCGCCTGTGGTCACCTATGTGAACACCACCGCAGAGGTCAAAGCCGCGTCAGATATCTGTTGCACCTCGTCCAATGCCGCGCAGATCGTCGCGGCACAGCAAAGCGATACGGTGATCATGACGCCGGACAAATATCTGGCGCAGAACGTCGCCAAACAGGTGCCACACAAACGCATTGTCTGGTGGGATGGCGCCTGCATCGTGCATGAACGTTTCACCGCGCAGGATCTGAACGATTTCCGCACATACAACCCCGACACCCGCATCATCGCGCACCCGGAATGCCCACCCGATGTCGTGGAAGCCGCGGATTTTTCGGGCTCAACCAGCGGCATCATCGCTTATGTGGAACGCGAACGCCCCGCCAAAGCAATGCTGGTAACCGAATGCTCAATGGCCTCGAATATTTCCGACAGCCTGCCGGACGTAGACTTCGTGGGGCCATGCAACATGTGCCCTTACATGAAAAAGATCACACTCGAAAAAGTGCTGTGGACCCTGCACACAATGCAGGGGGCGGTCGAAGTGGATGCTGCCGTGGCAGACAAGGCGCGCATCGCCGTAGAGCGCATGATTGATCTGTCCCGGCAGTTGGCCTGCTGATCGCATGAAGCGTATCAACACGGGTCGCGTTGTCATCGTCGGCGCGGGGCTGGCAGCGCAATATGCAGCGCTGCATCTGGCACCGCGCCCGGTGTTAATGATCTCGCCAGAACCGTTGGGACAAGGCGCATCCTCGGCCTGGGCGCAGGGCGGCGTGGCCGCAGCGATGCATCCGGCAGACAGCGCCGCCGCCCATGCCCGCGACACGGTGCAGGCTGGGGCAGGTACGGTGGACGCGCGGGTCGCGCAAGCTGTGGCCGACGAGGCGCGGATGCATATTCTGGACCTGACTGAACTTGGCACCATCTTCGACCGGACTCCCAAAGGTGGATACGTCATGTCGCGCGAGGCGGCGCATTCCTTTGCCCGCGTGGTACGCGTGCGGGGCGATCAGGCCGGGGCCGAAATCATGCGCGCCCTCACCGCACAGGTGCGCGCCGCCCCACATATTCAGATCCTGGAGGGTGTGATGGCCACCGGCCTTGAAATGGCGAACGGCGCCGTGTGCGGCGTCGAGGTGGTACACTGTACCAACGGTCAATCCGCGCCCTGCCTGATCCGTGGGGCCGCCGTGTTGCTGGCAGGGGGCGGTTCTGGCGGACTGTTCGGGCTGACAACCAATCCGCCGCGTGTGCGCGGCCAGGTGATCGGCATGGCAGCACGCGCGGGTGCGGTGATCGCCGACGCCGAATTCGTGCAGTTTCACCCCACGGCCATCGACTGCGGCCTGGACCCCGCCCCATTGGCCACCGAGGCCCTGCGGGGCGAAGGTGCCATCCTGGTCAACCGCCACGGCATCCGGTTCATGCAAGAGGCCCACCCCGACGCCGAACTGGCCCCGCGCGACATCGTGGCCCGCGCGGTCTTTGCCCAATCGCAGGCCGGACTGGCCCCGGCGTTGGACACACGCGCGGCCTTGGGCGCACGATTGTTGCGGGACTTTCCCGCTGTCGCCGCCGCCTGCCAACAATCGGGACTGAACCCGCTGGTCACTCCGATCCCCGTGGCAGCCGCCGCCCATTACCACATGGGTGGCGTTGCCACCGATGCGGCGGGTCGCACATCGCTGGAAGGACTTTGGGCCTGCGGCGAGGCGGCCTCGACCGGATTGCACGGTGCGAACCGGCTGGCATCGAATGGTCTGCTCGAAGCCTTGGTCTACGGGCGGCGCGCAGCGGTTGACATGGATGCCGTCCTTGGGCCTGTTCCAACGAAACAGGCGGCTGTCTCCTTGCCTGATCTGCCGCCCGCAACAGCACCGCGCAGCGACCTGGTGAACCGGCTACGCCAAACGATGACGCATGGCGCAGGCGTGATCCGCACGGCCCAAGGGCTACAGCGGACCCTGAACGAGATCGCCACAATCGAAGCGGACCAACCCGATTGCACCGCCTTGGCAAATATGACCGCAACCGCAACGCTGATTACGACCGCCGCGCTGAACCGGCGCGAAAGCCGCGGGGCGCATTTCCGGTCTGACCATCCCGACTGCGACGGCGCAACCGGCGCGCGTTCCTTTCTCACACTCACCCAAGCGCGTTACTCCGCGCCACTGGAGACGACATGACCCAAGGCCCCCTGCCCGACCTCATTCTTGAACCGTTGGTCCGCGCCGCATTGATGGAAGACCTAGGCACCTATGGCGACATCACCACGCGCACGGTGATCCCCGCTGATACACGCTATACCGCACGCTTGAATGCACGCGCAAACGGTGTGCTGTCAGGCACACAAATCGCGGCGCTGGCGTTCCGGCTGATTGACCCAGCACTAAAGGTCACCGCCCACAAAAGCGACGGCGACAGCATCGCGTCGGGTGATTTGCTGATGCAGATCGAAGGCCGCGCCGCATCTATCCTGTCGGCCGAGCGGGTGGCGCTGAACTTTGTCGGCCGTCTTTCGGGCATCGCCACTTTGACCGCCAGCTTTGTGGCCGAGACAAAAGGCACCGCCACGCGCATCACCTGCACCCGCAAAACCACGCCAGGTTTGCGGCTGGTCGAAAAGCAGGCCGTGCTGCACGGCGGTGGGTTCAATCACCGGTTCTCCCTCTCGGATGCGATCATGATCAAGGACAACCACATTGCCGCTGCGGGCGGTATCCGGACTGTGTTGCAAGCCGTAAAGGCCCAGGCGTCGCATATGGTCAGAACCGAAATTGAAGTCGACCGGCTCGACCAGTTGCAAGAGGTGCTGGACGAAGGCGGCGCGGACGTGGTCCTGCTGGACAACATGGACACGCTAACCTTGCGGGATGCTGTCAAGATCAATGCCGGTCGTCTGGTGCTAGAAGCCTCGGGCAACATGCGCATCGACCGCATCGCCGAGGTCGCAGCGACCGGCGTCGATTACATCTCGTCAGGGGCGCTGACACATTCCGCACAGACAATCGACATCGGATTGGACTTCTAATCTGCAAACTCACCGCACTGTTAGCGCAATAATATTACGCTGCGCTTGCAAAGCACCCCAGGGCCTCTTAGTGAGTTGCCCTAACGTAAACTTTGGATGTTGAAATGAGCCGACCTGCACAGATCAAAGCGTTGAACGCCGCCGATATTCTTGCCCGCAAGGGCGCGACGCCCCTGGTTTGTCTGACCGCCTATACCACACCTGTGGCAAAACTCGCGGATGAACACTGCGATCTTGTGTTGGTGGGCGATAGTGTGGGGATGGTGCTGCACGGTCTGACCTCAACCCTCGACGTGACCATGGAAATGATGATCCTGCACGGGCGCGCGGTGGCGCGGGGCATCACACGGGCCTTGATGGTGATCGATATGCCTTTTGGCAGCTACGAAGAAAGCTCGGCCCAAGCGTTTCGCAACGCCGCACGGCTGATGGCTGACACCGGCGCCGGTGCCGTCAAGCTTGAAGGCGGGCGGCACATGGCCGATACGATCCGGTTCCTGACCGAGCGAGGCATCCCCGTGATGGCACATATCGGGCTGACCCCGCAGGCGGTAAACGCCATTGGCGGCTACAAGGTGCAAGGCCGTGGAACAGATGCAGCGCGTATTCGGGACGACGCCCAAGCCGTTGCGGATGCCGGTGCGTTTTCTGTGGTTCTGGAAAAAGTCCCGGCCGCCTTGGCCGACGAAATTACGGCCCAAATTGCCATCCCCACGGTCGGTATCGGGGCGTCAGCTGGGTGCGACGGCCAGATCCTTGTGATTGATGACATGCTGGGACTGTTCGACGCCTTCAAGCCGAAATTCGTCAAACGCTATGCCCATCTGGCCGCTGATGCATCTACAGCCATTGAAACCTATGCCGCTGAAGTCCGCGCGCGCACCTTTCCTGCCGCCGAGCACGTATTCACTGACCAAGGAACCGCCTCATGAAAATTATCCGCCGTAAATCCGAGTTGCGTGACCTGACCAACACCTGGCGCCGAGCGGGGGATACGATTGGTGTGGTCCTGACGATGGGTGCGTTGCATGATGGACACCTGAGCTTGGTCAAAGCCGCCCACAGCCGCGCCGACCGCGTCATCGTGACAATCTTTGTCAATCCGCGTCAGTTCAACAACCCCGAAGACCTGGCAAAATACCCCAAAACCGAAGACAATGACGCCCGCATCCTCGGGCCACTTGCGATTGACGTGCTCTATATCCCCGAGCCCGAGGAAATGTACCCCACAGATTTCTCCACGACGATTTCCGTGTCCGGTGTCAGCGCCGGACTGTGCGGCGGCGACCGGCCCGGTCACTTCGATGGCGTGGCGACCGTCGTGACCAAGCTGCTGCTACAGACCGACGCCGATTGTACGTTCTTCGGCGAAAAGGATTATCAGCAGCTGCAGGTGGTCCGTCG
>NZ_LWGH01000198.1:0-281 GCF_001635395.1 Sulfitobacter sp. HI0129
TCTCGGCTCGGGCAAGGTCGGCACGGTAGTCGGACCATAGCAACAGCCAGATGAAAACGAACGCCGCCGCGCCCGCCAACACCCACAATACCTTCTGAAGACCTGAAAGCCTCACGCCGCTCCGCCCGAACTTGATTCTATATTTTGTGTGCGTTTACATCCTCTAGCTACTGTAGGTTCAAGCGTGATTGTCACCGATCGGCCAACAATCACCTATCTGTGAAACTCAGGTGAAGCTTGTGATGCGCACCGCATAAAGCTACACCCACTGTAGGTAATGT
>NZ_LWGH01000199.1:0-379 GCF_001635395.1 Sulfitobacter sp. HI0129
GCGGNCGCGCGGGCGTCATCTAGCCAGGACAGATCAAGCGCCTCATGCGCCGCCGCCACCTGCTCGAGCGAGGTCTCGTCGATCTCGTCCATCTTGGCATGGCTGCGGTATTCCTTGCGGGCATCGATCTTGATCGCCTGCGTGACACTCATGCCGCTGGCCAGAACGTCACTGACCAGCTTGAAGAGCGTCAGATCGAGCGTGGCCTCCGGATGCAGCGCCATCGCGGCGCCAAGGGCCATGGCTCGCTCGGTCTTGAGGTCCTCAGCCAGTGAGGCTGGGTAGGTGATTTCGCCCGGGTCCGTGGCCTCCTCCCCCGTCGGGTTACTTGAGGAGCCGCGTGCGCCCTCCTCTTTGACGGTGTCTTCCGGACGGACGA
>NZ_LWGH01000200.1:0-463 GCF_001635395.1 Sulfitobacter sp. HI0129
CCTCGAGGTTTGTCAGCTGCGATAGCTGGGTTTCCAACTCCAGCCGCATGGTGGCGAGCTGTTGCATCTGGACATTCAGATCCTCGGCCATGTGCTCGAGTTGGGCTACGAGCTGGCCAAGCGCTGAGCCGTCAAAGGTCGGCACACCCTGGGCCGTTGCGGGCGAAGAAAACCCGAGTGTGGTGACCGCAGCCACGGTCAGGAGAAGCTGTCTCATTCGGGAACTCCCATCTGCATGAAGTCGCGCTCGGCTAGTCGGTCGGCGACGAGGTGCTGCGCATAGGCCGCCTCGCGTTGCTGGTTCGCGGCCATCAGCCGGACGCGAAGATTGAGGATGCGGCCGATCTCGGCCTTGGCGTAGGTGTTGAGCTCCCAGGCCGCCTTGGCATTGGGTTGCGCGTCGATCTGCAGGATGATCGCGCGCAGGCGATTGATGACCTGCTCTGTGGTGGCGGAACTGTCG
>NZ_LWGH01000201.1:0-351 GCF_001635395.1 Sulfitobacter sp. HI0129
AACGCAACGCAAGCGTCATCCCACGAACCAGCGGCGAGTGTTTCAGGACATCAGCATCTGAGTGAAGTTTGACCGTCGGAAGCATGTCACCACGCTATCCTCGACACCAAAGACCCGCAATCCGCAAGGCTTTTCAGCCCTTCGATATTGGGGTCTGCGGGCTCAAAAGCCTTGCTCCCGTAGCGCCCTGTGGTGACCTTTCTGCTTTGCACAGCCGGTGACATTTCTGAATGGGATTTACATTGCCGACCCCAAGGCACATTCTAAACTGCGTTGCGACACTTCCTCTATCTTGCTGAAAAAGCAAGGAGAACAGACATGGCGCATACAGAGCTGGATTTGCGTGAGAGA
>NZ_LWGH01000202.1:0-450 GCF_001635395.1 Sulfitobacter sp. HI0129
AAATCCCGCGGGGTGCAGGTCAGCGATGATATCGGGGCTTTCGTACGCGCGGAATAAGCGGCGCGGGGCGGCGCTATTTCGGCCGACTTTCTGGAGGAGCATTCGGTGCTCGAGGATGCCGTGCTGGTCGAGACGATCCTGCTCGAGAAGCTCGGTGCCGCCGCCGAGGAGGCGCGTTTGAGGCTGGGCTTCGCCTGGACCGATGCGATGGTGCGCTATGATTACGCGACCATGGCCGACTACGGCCGCGTCTACCCCGGCCCGATCGAGCCGGATGAGGCCGCCCAGAAGCGCATCGATGAGATCACCGCCGAGCTTGAGAAATTGCAGCTCGAGATGGAGGATGAGGGGCTCGAGGACGGTGCCTACAACGCGCTTTACGAGCGCGTGGACGCCTTGGAAGAGGAAGCCCGCGACCTGCAGGAGGCCTACAGCGCCGAGGACCTCGCG
>NZ_LWGH01000203.1:0-6149 GCF_001635395.1 Sulfitobacter sp. HI0129
CCACGGCGCCGAACTCCGTCGTGCAGACGGGGGTGAAATCCTTGGGGTGCGAAAAGAGGATCGCCCAGCTGTCCCCGACCCAGTCGTGCAGCGACATGCTGCCCTGATCGGTTTCGACGGTCAGATCGGGGATGGTGTCATTTATGCGCAAGCTCATGGTGTCCTCCGGTATGCATTATGGTCGGTATCCGGAAGATAGGTACTTTCCCTGCCCGTTTCATCCCCTCTCTTGCAGAGTGAGAAGCGCGGTGACACAGTGGCGCGAATTTGGCCGGGGGCAGCCCCGACATATGCCGAAGCCAAGAGGAGAATCACGATGATCGAGAAACGCGAATTTTACATCAATGGCGAATGGGTCGCCCCGAAGCAGGCCAATGACTATGCCGTCATCGACCCGTCAACCGAAGAGCAATGCGCCGTCATCTCGCTCGGCGATCAGGCTGATACGGACGCCGCCGTTTCAGCGGCACGCGCAGCTTTCCCCGGCTGGTCCCATACATCCAAGGAAGAGCGGACACAGCTGATCCGCAAACTGCTGGAGATCTATCAGGCCCGGTCCGAGGAAATGGCGCAGGCGATGTCCAAGGAAATGGGCGCACCGATCGAAATGAGCCGCGCGCAGCAGGTCGGTGCCGGTAGCTGGCACATCGAAGGTTTCCTGAAGGCCTTCGAAGACTTCTCTTTCGAGCGCGACTTCACGGATTCCGAAAAGACCCTGCTGGAACCCATCGGTGTCTGCGCGCTGATCACCCCTTGGAACTGGCCGATGAACCAGATCGTGCTGAAGGCGATTCCGGCGATGGCGACTGGCTGCACCATGGTGCTGAAGCCTTCGGAGATCGCACCGCTTTCGGGTCTGCTCTTTGCGGAATTCGTGCATGAGGCAGGCTTTCCCAAGGGCGTCTTCAACCTTGTGAACGGGGATGGCGCGGGCGTGGGCAGCCAGCTTTCCGCGCACCCCGGCGTCGATATGGTCAGCTTCACCGGTTCCACACGCGCCGGTATCGCCATTTCCAAGGCGGCGGCGGACACGCTGAAGCGGGTATCGCTGGAACTCGGCGGCAAGGGCGCCAACATCATCTTCGAGGACGCGGACCCCAAGGCCGCCAAGCAGGGTGCGATCCGCTGCTTCCGGAATTCCGGCCAGTCCTGCAACGCGCCGACCCGGATGCTGGTCCACAAGTCGCGTTATGACGAAGCCGTGGAAACCGCAGCCGAGGTTGCGCGCAATACCCACGTGGGCCCCGCCTCCGAAGAGGGCAGGCATATCGGGCCTGTCGTTTCCGAAGCGCAGTTCAACAAGATTCAGGGCCTGATCGAAAAGGGCATGTCCGAAGCACGGCTTGTCGCCGGCGGTCTGGGGCGTCCCGATGGGCTGAACCGGGGCTATTACGTGAAGCCCACCGTTTTTGCGGATGTGTCGAACGACATGACCATCGCGCAGGAAGAGGTCTTTGGCCCGGTGCTGTCGATCATCCCCTTCGAGTCGGAGGACGAGGCCATCAGCATCGCCAATGACACGCCTTATGGCCTGACCAACTATATCCAGACGTCCGACACCGACAAACGCCGCCGCGTGGCACGCCAGCTTCGCTCCGGCATGGTGGAGACGAACGGGAAAGGCTTTGCCCAGGGTTCGCCCTTTGGCGGCTACAAGCAGTCCGGTAACGGGCGCGAAGGCGGCATCTTCGGTCTTGAGGAGTTTCTCGAGGTGAAGGCCGTATCGGGCTGGGCCGCTGAATAGGCTGCCCTGACCATCGGGGGAAATACCGCCCCCATCTGGCCCGCATTCCCGCATCTAGCGCGGTTTGCGGGCCCATTCTTCCCAGATGAACGGATATTGCCACACGCAGTCATGCGTACGGCTCAGCACGTCGCGGATCGCTTCGCGCTGGCCGATCTGGGCGTCCGTGTAGTGGTGAAACTGGACCGTCAGCCGGTCGATGCGGGCGATCAACCCGCTGTCGATCAAGGCGGGCAGAAGATCATATTCGCCACCTTCGATATTCATCTTGACCACGGCCAGCTTGTCCAGACCAAGGTCGTCGAAAATCTCTTCCACCGGGCGAACCGTACCTGTGACCTTGGGTCCCTCCCTGACCAGCGCGGAGGAGGCATTGTCATCATCCGTAAGGTCGAGGCTGCCTTCCCTTGCGCCCACCGCGAAGTCGTGAACCCGGATGTCGGCCCGTCCTGCGAAACGCCCGTTCATTGCGGCTGCAAAGCGGGGATGCGGCTCGAACACATGGACAGTGACGCCATATCGCTCCGTCATGGCAGCCGCCCAATCGCCGAGGTAGCCGCCAAGGTCAAGCACGACATCGCCTGGCTTCAGCCCCTCGTATCGCAGGGGGGTTCCCCGGCCATGTGCCGCCCGAAACTCCCGAATCAGGCGTTTGCGCGCCCGGAATGCGGGGTCGGTTGCCAGCTTCCATAGCTTGTGCAGTTCGCTGGGTACGGTCATGGGCAGCGGCCTTTTGATCTGGGCAATCGGTTCGGCTTTACCCTACAAAGGCCACGACCGACGCGAAAGGCACGCTGACACATGATTTATTCCCGCCTGCACGGGGGCCTCGGCAATCAAATGTTCCAATACGCAGCCGCGGCCCAGCTTGCCGCGCGGCTGGGGGTGGAGGTTGCACTCGACCCCCGGCGTGCCCTCGCCAAGGGGCAGGGCGAGCTTACCACCGTCTTTGACTTGCCGGTTGTCCCGCCCCACAGGCTTCCTCCCGACCGGGACGAGCGGATGCTGGGGTATCTGCTTTGGCGGCTCTTTGGCCGTCGTCCCGTGCTGCGCCGTGAAAGGGGGCTGGGATACGATCCGGCTTTCGAGACCTGGGGGGATGAAAGCTATTTGCACGGCTATTGGCAGAGCCAGAAATATTTCGCCGATATCGAAGACAGGCTGCGGGAAGATTTCGTCATGACCCCGCCCATGTCTGAAGAGAATACGAAAATGGCGCAGCGCATCGCGGCGGGCCCTTCTGTCGCCCTGCATGTAAGGCGGGGCGATTACGTGGCACTGGGGGCCACAGCAGTCTGCGATCAGGCCTATTACGATGCTGCGCTGAAGGCGGTAACGGACGGTTTGGCCGAGGCACCGACCGTTTTTGTCTTTTCCGACGATCCCGGCTGGGCGCGCGATAACCTCGCGGTACCTTTCGAGAAGGTTGTCGTGGATCTCAACGGGCGGGAAACGGCGCATGAGGATATGCGGCTGATGTCGCTTTGCCAGCACAACGTCATCGCCAATTCGACGTTCAGCTGGTGGTCGGCCTGGCTGAACCGTAACCCGGAAAAGCGCGTTGCCGCCCCTTCCCGCTGGTTCGCGAATACCCACCAGCGCAATCCCGACATCCTGCCGGAGAGCTGGATCCGCATCGGTTCCTAGAAGGGTGCCTTGCTGCGCACCTTGGTGGAATGGCCGCCCTGGGGATGATTGAACCGCAATTCCTGGGAATGGAGCATCAGACGGGGATAATCCCGCGCGGGACCTTCGGCATAGAAGGGATCACCCAGTATCGGATGCCCCAACGCCAGCATGTGAACCCGCAACTGGTGACTGCGCCCGGTGCGCGGATGCAGCCGCACGCGGGCGGTATCGCCTTCCGCCTTGATCACCCGCCAATCCGTCTGGGCCGGTTTGCCGGTCTCGTGGCAAACCATCTGCCGGGGCCGGTTGGGCCAATCGACGATCAGCGGCAGATCGACTGTCCCAGTCTTGTCGGCGGGAACGCCCCAGACACGGGCGACATAGGTCTTCTTGGTCATCCGCTTCTCGAACTGGAGGCCAAGGTGCCTTTGCGCATGGGGGGTCAGCGCAAAGATCATCACGCCCGAAGTGTCCCGATCTAGCCGGTGCACCAGCAAGGCATCGGGAAATGCCACCTGCACCCTGCTCAGCAGGCAATCCGCCAGTTCCGGCCCCTTGCCGGGCACGGAAAGCAGGCCGCTGGGCTTGTCCACCAGCAGCACATCTGCGTCTTCGTGCAGAACGGATAACGGAACGTCAGGCGGGTCGTATTGGGTTTCCATTCCCGTGCGTCTCAAATGTAGCATGCGATGACAAGCCATCATGCGAAAGGTTTCCCATGCATCCGACGATCGAGACTATCCAACAGGTCGTGGCGAAGGGCGATGCCGAAGCCATCGCGACAGTTCTGGCCGAAGACGTGCGCTTCATGCCGCCCACCTACTGGGCCACATGGACAGGCCGCGACGCGGTGGCCGCGGTTCTGGGACATGTGGGGCAAGTCTTCAGTGACTTCCGGTATCGGCGCATCATGGGGGAAGGCAACGACTGGGCGCTGGAATTCCAATGCAGGATAGGCGATCTCGATGCCGTGGGCGTGGACCTCATCACCCTCGATCAGGATGGGTTGGTACAGACCTTCGAAGTGGTCATGCGACCGCTGAAATCTGTTGCCGCGCTGCGCGAGGCAATGAACGCCCGCGTCGCGCAGGACCCCGCGTTCCTGAAGCATCGCTCGGCGCTCAGCTGACGCGCGGTACCCGTCGAAGACCTGTCACCATCGACGTCGTATAGATGATCAGCGCCAGCCAGATCATCGGAAAGGCGATCATCCGGGCGCGACCGAATTCTTCCCCGAAGATGAACACCGCCACAAGGAAGATCATCGTGGGTGCGATGTACTGCAACACGCCGATCGTCGACAGGCGCAACAGCTTCGCCCCGTTTGCATAGAACAGCAGCGGAACCGCCGTGACCGCCCCGCAGCCGAACAACAGCCAAGTGTTGAGCGGTACACCCGTCGCGAAATGGCTCTGCCCCGTCATCATCAGCCAAAGGACGTATCCCGTGGCCGGGGCCAGAAGGATCAGCACTTCGAGCAAAAAGCCTTGGTTCGGGCCAATCGGCAGGCTCTTCTTGGCCAGCGCATAGAACCCCCAACTCAACGTCAGGCCGAGCGCCGCCCAGGGTACACGGCCCGCATCCACGATGAGGACCAGAACCGCCCCCGCCGCCAGTGCAATGGCCAGAAGCTGTGCCCGGGACAAGCGTTCACCCAACAAAACGGCCCCCAGAAGCACGCTGAACAAGGGGTTGATATAATACCCCAGCGCGGCGTCGAGCGCGTGGCCGGATGCGATCGACCAGACGTAGATGCCCCAGTTGACCGAGATCAGCGCAGCGGTGACGCAGCCCATGGCCAGCATACGTGGTGAGCGGATCGCTTCGCGCAGGGCCGCGGTCCGGCGCATGGCGATCAGTACCACCGCGGCGATGGGGACAGACCAGATCACACGATGCGCCACGATCTCGGCCGCCGGCACATGCGCAAGCGCCTTCATGTAAAGCGGCAGGAACCCCCAGAGGAAATAGGCCGCCAGCGCAAAGGCAAGGCCGCTCGGGGTATCCTCGTTCGTCTTGGGCGTCAGGGCGTCGGGGCTGCGCATCACGGTATTCCAAATGGTCGTAAATCCCGGGGGAGCCGCCGCGGCGCGGCGGCGGGGGCTGGCCCCCCTCCCTTCCCCTTAGACCCGTTAGTGCCCCGCTTCCAGCCTCAAACCTTCACCCGCTCGGAGGCGGGATCATACATCGGCTTCAAAGAAGCCTCCGCCGCCACGCGGGTTCCGGCCACGTCGATCTCGTAGCGGGAGGAGAGCACCTGCGCCGCCGTCTCGCCGCGGCAGGGGACGTAGCCCAACCCCATCGCCCCGCCAAGGTGGTGGCCATAGGCGCCGGAGGAAAGATAGCCCACGATTTTCCCGTCCCGCAGGATTGGCTCGTTATGATAGAGCAGCGGTTCGGGGTCCTTTAGACGAAACTGTAGCAGCCGGGCCGAAAGCCCTTCGTCCTTCTTGCGCAGCACGGCATCGCGCCCGATGAAGTCCGGCTTGTCCGTCTTCACCGCGAAGCCCAGCCCTGCTTCCAGCACGTGATCTTCGGGCGTGATGTCATGCCCGAAGTGGCGGAATCCCTTCTCGATCCGGGCGCAGTCCATCATGTGCATCCCGCAAAGCTTCAGCCCGAATTCCTGCCCGGCCGCATGCAAGGTCTCGAACGCATGGGCGGCCATGTCGGCGCTCACATAAACCTCCCAGCCCAGTTCTCCGACGTATGTCACCCGGTGGACCCGAGCGAGCCCCAGCCCCAGCTCGATATCCTGCGCCGTGCCAAAGGGGTT
>NZ_LWGH01000204.1:0-3848 GCF_001635395.1 Sulfitobacter sp. HI0129
CGGCATCGAGTGCCGAGGGATCGAACCGGGGCCGCGCCACGTCGCCGACAAAGCAGACCCTGTCGACCCCCGCATCCTGCAATTCAGCCAGAAGAGAACCCAGCGTTTCAAGCCGGAATGTCCGGTCAGCCTCCACCCCATCGGGTTGCGCGCCGTCGAGAACGCAGACCAGCGGCCGTGCCTTTTGCGAGGCCACAACCTGCCGCGGCAGGTCGCCGCCGCCTGCGATCAGCGCAAGCATCAGCGCGGCGTCAGGAAATGACGGCCGGTATCGGCCATGATGAAATCCACGATCTCACGCACCGGGGCGCTTTGGGTTTCCTCCCCCAGACGCGCTGCCCGGTCATGGAACGTGCCCTCCCCCTGCGCCAGCATCTGGAAAGCCGCGCGCAGGGCGGTGATATCGGTGCGCGCCACGCCGCGACGCTTTAACCCTACGAGGTTCAGCCCATCAAGCTCACCGCGCGGCGCCTGTACGAGACCGTATGGTATCACATCGTTGGTCACCATCGTCACGGCACCGACGATGGCGCCGCGCCCGATGCGCACGAACTGGTGTATACCCGCGAGACCACCGATGATGACATCATCCTCGATGATGCAATGCCCCGCTACGGCAGCCGAGTTCACCACGATCACCCGGTCGCCCAGAATGGCGTCATGGGCGATATGGCATCCGGCCATGAACAACCCGTCATCGCCGATCTTCGTGACGCCGCCGCCCCCCTCGGTGCCGCAGTTCATCGTCACATGTTCACGGATGCGATTGCGCGCGCCGATCTCCAGCCTGCTCGCTTCGCCCTTGAACTTCAGATCCTGCGGAATTTCACCGATCACCGCGAAGGAAAAGATCACCGTGCCCGCGCCGATCTCGGTCTGGCCGGTCACCACGACGTGGCTCTTCAACACGACATCCGGTCCCAGCACCACCTGCGACCCTACGGTACAGAATGGCCCGACCGTCGCGCTGGGATCGATACGCGCGCCTTCCTCGACGATCGCGCTGGGATGGATCCCGCTCATGCGTCCTTGCCTGCGGACATGTCCACATAGGCCATGAACTCCGCTTCGGCGGCCATCTCGCCCTCGACCGTGGCAACGCCGGAAAACTTCCAGATCTTGCCGCCCTTCTTGCCGCGCAGCGTCTTCACCTGCATTTCCAGCACGTCCCCGGGGACGACCTTGCGCCGGAACTTGCAGTTGTCGATGGACATGAAATAGATCAGCAGTTCCTGATCGATGATATCGAGCGCGATGCCCAGCATGACGCCGGAGGTCTGCGCCATGGCTTCCACGATCGTCACGCCCGGCATGATCGGCGTTCCGGGGAAATGCCCCTGGAAATGCGGCTCGTTCATAGTGACGTTCTTGATGCCGCGCGCGGAATTCGTGCCGTCGATATCCACCACCTTGTCGATCAGCAGAAAGGGGTAGCGATGGGGCAGGATGCGCTGAATCATCATGATGTCGGCGCTCTGAAGCTCTTCGGTCATTCGGTTTCCTTTGTTGCACCGGCGTGCGCCATGGCTAGCAACTCCGGCTGCGCTGGGCAAGCGCGGGCCGGTTGCGGCCTGTCAGTCGCCCGCGCCTTCGCCGCTTCCGATGGTCTCGTTCAGCAGGGAGATGGCGGCATCCGTGATCTCGATGGCCGAGGCGCTGACAAAAACGGAGCGGCGTTCGAGGATTACCCCGGCCCCCGCATTGCGCATCAATTGCTCCAACACCGGCCCTGCCGCAGCGAGGAAGGCTTCGCGTTCCTCATCGAGCTGCGCGTTGAGCGCACGGGACTTCGCGGCCTGCGCGCGTCGAATGGACTGAACCTTTTCGTCGAAATCATCCGCAAGGCTGCGAAAGGCCTCCGGGGACATCTGCGCGCGTTTCAGCGTCAGTTCCTGTTCCTCGGCCTCGAGGTCGGATTCGATCCTCCGGTTCTCCGCCGAGAGCGCGTTGCCGCGTTCCTCGATCTCCTCGGCGACGCGCTGGCCGAATTCGCTTTCCAGAAACACCCGGTCAGAATCGATGGTGAGGATCGGGCTCTGCACCGTTCGCGGCAGCGACGGTGGCGAAACCGTCTCCGGCTGCTGCTGTGCCTGCACCGCCGGCGCGGCACAAAGCCCCGCCGCCAGCACCAGCCGTATCACAAGGCCCTGCATGATCCGCCTAGAAATCCGTCCGCAGCGTGATCTCGAACTTCTGTTCCTTGTCGTAGGTTTCCTTCTTCAACGCTTCGGACACGTTGAACTGGAGGGGACCCACGGGCGTATCCCAGAAGACCGAAACGCCGATCACATGGCGGAAAGAGCCGGATTCACCCACGACACTGGCACTGTTCAGGTTCACATCGCTGAGATCCCAAAGGTTCCCCACGTCATAGAAGACGCCGCCGTTGATGCCATACTCTTCCGGAAGACCGAGCGGGAATTCGGCTTCGAAACGCGCCGCGACATAGAGGTTGCCGCCCAACGGATCGTCCCGTGTGGCGGAGATTTCCCGCGGGCCGATGCCGCCCGGTTCGAAACCGCGCAGAATGGACGGGGTCAGGATGAAACGGTCCACCACGCGGTTGTTGCCGCTGTTCCACGCCAGCGCGCCGCCTTCCAGCGTCGCCCGCAGCGTCACGTCTTCGTTGAAGATCTTCTTTTCGCCGATGACCTTCGCGGTGGTCTTGATGTAGCTGCTGTCGCCGCCGATCCCGGCGAAATCCTGACCGATCTGGAAGAGCATCCCCATCGTCGGATCAAGACCAGTAAGCCGGGTGTCATAGGTGTAGGTGTAGCCCAATGAAGACGACAGCTGCGAACCCGCCGCGATGTCATCCGCGATCACGAGGCCATGGACAGGCGTATCACGCGCCGTAACCTCGATATCCTCGGCGGTATAGCGCAGCTGCACCCGCCCATTCTCGCTCACCGGGAAGGTGAGGCTCGGCTGAAATACCAGCCTCTCGGTATTGTAGGTGGCAAAGGAGGAATCCGTTTCGGCATAATCCAGCGTCAGCCCGAAAGCGACATCCCGGCCCAACAGGCTCGGCTCCACGAAGGTAAGCCCGTAGCGTGTGGCCTCCGACGCGGTGGAGATGGCGAGCGACAGTTTCTGCCCACGGCCAAGGAAGTTCTCCTCGGCGAAGCTGATGGCCACGCCGACACCGTCGTTGTTAGAAAAGGACCCGCCGAAGTTCAGTGACCCGGTCGGCTTTTCCTGAACATCCACGTCCACCACGACCTGATCGGGGCTGGAGCCTTCGCGTGCATTGACCTCTGCCTCCTCGAAATAACCCAGCGCGCGGATACGTTCGGCGGATTCGCGAATTTCGCGCGGGTTGAACGGATCGCCCTCGGCACTGTCGAACTGCCGGCGAATGACGCGGTCCAGCGTGGTGGTGTTGCCTTCGATATCGATCCGCTCGACAAAGATGCGTTCGCCGCGCGACAGCACATATTCGATATCCAGCGTCAGGTTCCGGTCGTTGCGGGTGACACGCGGCTCGACCCGCAGAAAGTCCACACCGTCCCGGATTGCCTGACGTTCCAGCCGCGCGATGTCGGATTCAACGCGTGTGGGGGTGTAGATCTCACCCGGTTCGATATCGATGATGTCGCGGTAGCGCGCTGCGTTCAGCCCCGGCATGGTGGAGCTGAGGGAGACCTTGCCGAAGCGGAATTGCTGACCTTCGGTAATGTTGTAATTGACGAAATAACCGTCACGCTCTTCGGTGAGCTGGGCGTTGACCGCCTGTACGCGCATGTCGACATATCCGCGCGCCAGATAGAAATCGCGCAGCAATTGCTTGTCCAGCTCCACCCGGTCGGGGATGAACGTGTCCCGGCGGACCAGACGGCGGAAGAGCC
>NZ_LWGH01000205.1:0-20912 GCF_001635395.1 Sulfitobacter sp. HI0129
TGCGGGCCGCACTTTCCCGACCTGCAGACGCCCGCTACCGCAGAGGCGGTACTTGCCGCCGTGAAGCGAGCACGCCATGGGGTTTGATCGCGAGGCATTGATCGCCGCCTGTACGCGGCACGGGCGCGTGGCGCGCGTCGTGGTGGCAGCAGTCAGAGGGTCCGCCCCGCGGGAGGCGGGTACCGCGATGCTGATCTGGCAGGGGGGGCAGGACGGCACCATCGGCGGTGGCAGGCTGGAGCATGAGCTGACCGGGCATGCACGTGCACTATTGGCAACGGGACAGTCCGAACGCATCTTTGGTCGCCATGCCCTCGGCCCGGAATTGGGCCAGTGCTGCGGCGGCAGCGTCGACATGCTGACCGAAGTGTACGACAGCCAAAGCGCCGCGGCCCTGCCCGAGGATATCGTGGCGCGCGGGCCGGGGGAAATGCCGCTTGCCGTCCGGCGATTGCTGGCGGAGGCGCGCAACGGCAAGGGCCTGCCGGACGCCAGATATCTGAATCGCTGGATGGTCGAACCGGTCTCGCGGAACGAAATGCCCGTCTGGATCTGGGGCGCGGGGCATGTGGGGCGGGCGCTCGTCAACGTGTTGGCCCCGCTGCCCGATATGGGGCTGACCTGGGTGGATACGCATCCGGATCGCTTTCCCCAAACCATCCCCGAGGGGGTGACAGTCCTGCCCGCGGCGGAGCCTGCGCGGCTCATCCCCCATGCCCCCCGCGACGCCGCCCATCTGATCGTGACCTATTCCCATGCCCTTGACCTCGCGCTGTGTGACGGGCTGCTCCGCCACGGGGCACGCTTTACCGGACTGATCGGCTCCGCCACGAAATGGGCGCGTTTTCGCAAGCGGCTTGCGGCGATGGGGCATCCTGCAGAACGGATCGGCACCATCACCTGCCCGATCGGTGATCCGGGACTTGGAAAGCATCCGCAGCAGATCGCCCTTGGCGTGGCCGCGCAACTGTTGCACCTTGGGGCGCAACCGGTGCAAATCGCGCCAGAGGAGAATACCGCGTGACCGATACGCCCCTGTTGCAGCTGGACGGACTCACCAAGGGCTACCCCGGCGTGATGGCCAATGACGATGTATCCCTGTCGATCGCGGCGGGTGAGGTCCATGCCCTGCTGGGCGAAAACGGCGCAGGCAAATCCACCCTGGTCAAAATGATCTACGGGCTGGTCAAACCCGATGCGGGCCGCATGAAAATGTTCGGCAAACCATATGATCCCACCGACCCCCATGCGGCACGTACCGCGGGCGTCGGCATGGTCTTTCAGCACTTCTCGCTCTTTGACGCATTGACCGTGGCCGAGAACATCGCACTGGGCATGGAAAACGCACCGAAGATGCGCGAACTCAGCCGACGTATCCGCGAGGTGTCGGAAACCTATGGCCTTCCGCTCGCGCCCGACCGGACGGTGGGCGATCTTTCTGCCGGGGAACGTCAACGGGTGGAGATCATCCGCTGTCTCTTGCAGGATCCCAAACTGCTGATCATGGACGAACCGACCTCGGTCCTCACCCCGCAGGAAGTCGAAATCCTGTTCAAGACGCTGCGCAAGCTCAGCGCGGAAGGGACGGCGATCCTCTATATCTCGCACAAGTTGGGTGAAATTCGCGCGCTTTGCGACAGTGCCACGATCCTGCGATTGGGAAAAGTGGTGGGGCATTGTACCCCGTCGGAGACCTCGGCCCGGGAAATGGCCGAGATGATGGTCGGCAACACCCTGCAAACCCCCGTGCGCGCCGGTAAAACGCCCGGCGACGTGGTGCTGGAACTAAAGAACCTCTCGGCCCGTTCGCCCAGCGCTTTCGGCATGCCGCTTCGGGAGATCAGCGTTTCCGTCAGGCGGGGCGAAATCCTCGGCATCGGGGGCGTGGCAGGGAACGGGCAAGACGAATTGTTGGCCGCCCTTTCAGGCGAAACCCTGTCGCCCCGGGGAACGATCCTATTTCAAAACAGCGACGTGGGCCTGATGGGGCCCACCATGCGGCGCGCCGTGGGCATCCTGAGCGCGCCCGAGGAACGGCTGGGCCATGCCGCGGTGCCCGACATGTCGCTTACCGAGAATGCCATGCTGACCGGTGCGGCCCGCGAAGGCCTGGACCGGGGCGGGCTGTTGGATTGGCGCGCTGCCCGTGACTTTGCCAAACGGATCATCGAGGCCTTCGATGTCCGTACGCCCGGCCCCGCCAATGCGGCGCGGTCGCTTTCCGGCGGGAACCTGCAGAAGTTCGTGATCGGGCGCGAGGTCTTGCAGCGCCCGGAGCTGCTGGTGGTGAACCAGCCGACATGGGGCGTCGACGCCTCAGCCGCTGCGGCCATCCGCCAGGCCCTTCTCGATCTGGCAGAAAACGGAGCGGCCATTGTCGTGATCTCGCAGGATCTGGACGAATTGATGGAGATATCGGATCGCTTCGCGGCGCTGAACGAGGGCCGTCTGTCGGAGCCGCGCCCGGCGCAGGAACTGTCGGTCGAAGAGATCGGCCTGATGATGGGTGGATCGCACGGGATGGAGGTTGCGCATGTCTGACCGGACGCGCCGAATGGCGACCCGACCCTCCGGGGGGGATTTTGAACCATTTGGAAGAAAGAGGCCGCGCGCGTGATCCGGTTCGAGAAACGGCCCCAGCCCAGCCGCGCCCTGTCGCTCGCCACCCCGTTGCTGGCGGTGCTCGCCACCATGATCTTTGGCGGGCTGCTGTTTATGGCGCTGGGCAAAGACCCCGTCACCTCCATCGTCACCATTTTCTGGGAGCCATTGTTCGGTGAGTTCGCTTTTTATTACCGCCCGCAGCTGCTCATCAAAGGGGCGCCGCTGGTCCTGATCGCTATCGGATTGTCGCTGGGCTTCAAGGCCGGCATCTGGAACATCGGGGCCGAGGGGCAGTACATCATAGGTGCCATCTTCGGTGCGGGCGCCGGGCTGGCCTTCTATCCGGCAGAGGGGTGGTTCATCTTTCCGCTGATGATCCTTGCCGGGGCGTTCGGCGGCTGGATCTGGGCGATGATCCCCGGCTTTCTGAAGGTGCGCTTCGGGACGAATGAAATCCTCGTATCATTGATGCTGGTCTACGTGGCGGAGCAGTTTCTGGCCTCGATGTCATTAGGGCTGCTCAAGAATCCCGAAGGCTTCGGTTTTCCCGGCTCGCGGAACCTGCAGCAATATGAGCCTGCGCATAATGCCGAACTGCTGGCCGGGTCCGGAATGCACTGGGGCGTTGTGGCGGCGCTTATTGCGGTGATCTTCGCCTATGTCCTCCTGACGAAACACAGGCTGGGCTTTGCGATCCGCGTTACGGGCGAAGCACCCCGCGCGGCACGCTTTTCGGGGGTGAGCCCTGCCCGGCTTATCCTGTTCTGCATGGGTCTTTCCGGCCTGCTGGCTGGGCTCGCGGGCATGTTCGAGGTTTCGGGCCCCGCCGGGCAGATCACGATTGACTTCAACGTAGGCTACGGTTTCACGGCGATCATCGTGGCGTTCCTCGGTCGGCTCCATCCTATCGGGATCCTTCTGGCCGGGGGTCTGATGGCGCTGACCTACATCGGGGGGGACATTGCGCAGTCGAACCTCGGCCTGCCCGCCGCCGCGATCCAGGTGTTCCAGGGCATGCTGCTGTTCTTCCTTTTGGCCTTCGACATCCTGACCAACTACCGGCTCCGCCGGCAACACACGGCGGAGACGGCCTGATGGATCTTTCGGCGATCAACCCCCTGCTCTTCGTGGCCGGGTTTCTTGTGGCGGCGACACCGCTGATTTTCGCGGCCATTGGCGAGTTGGTGGCCGAAAAGTCCGGCGTGCTGAACCTTGGCGTCGAAGGCATGATGATCACCGGCGCGATCTGCGGTTTCGCCACTGCGGTCGAAACCGGCTCTCCACTTCTCGGGTTCGCCGCTGCCGCTGCAGGCGGGGCGGCACTGTCGCTGCTGTTTGCATTCCTTACGCAAGTCACGCTTGCCAATCAGGTCGCATCCGGCCTTGCGCTGACGCTTTTCGGGTTGGGCCTTTCCGCCCTGTTGGGTCAGGGCTACGTCGGGGTGAAGCCGCCCCGGCTGGGCGATATCGACTTCGGCCCGCTGGCTGACATCCCGGTGATCGGGCCCATTCTCTTTACCCATGACATCATTCTTTATCTTGGGATCGCGCTCGTCGCCGGGGTCTGGGTGCTGCTCCGCTTCACCCGGGCGGGGCTGATCCTGCGGGCGGTCGGCGAAAGCCATAATGCGGCGCATGCGCTGGGGTACAAGGTTCGCCGTATCCGCACCCTTGCCATCGTCTTCGGCGGTGCCTGCGCGGGACTGGGCGGTGCCTACATCAGCCTGATCCGCGTCCCGCAATGGACAGAAGGCATGACCGCGGGCGTGGGCTGGATTGCCCTCGCGCTCGTGGTATTTGCCAGTTGGAAGCCCTGGCGCTTGCTGCTGGGTGCCTATCTTTTTGGCGGTATCACCCAGTTGCAGCTCAATCTGCAGGGGGCGGGCGTTGCCATACCGGTCGAGTATCTGGCAATGTCGCCCTACCTCATCACCATCCTTGTGCTGGTGATCCTTTCGGCGGATAAAAGTGCCGCACCGGCCTCGCTTGGCCGGAACTTCCACGCCTCGGGTTAGAGGCATCGAGTAAGCCCCGACTAACGGGGCATCAACAGGGGAGACCTTCATGAAATTATCAACGATTCTGACCAGCGCCACGCTGGCGCTCGGCCTCGCGACCGGTGCGGTCGCGCAGGACAAGACCAAGGTAGGCTTCGTATACGTGGGCCCCGTGGGCGACGGCGGCTGGACCTACGAACACGATCAGGGCCGGCTCGCCGTGGAAGAGGAGTTCGGCGACAAAGTCGAAACCGTATACGTTGAGAACGTGGCCGAAGGCCCCGATTCCGAGCGGGTCATGACGCAGATGGCGCTCGACGGTGCAGATCTGATCTTTACCACGTCCTTTGGGTACATGGACCCGACGATCAACGTGGCGAAGAAATTCCCGGACGTGAAATTCGAACACGCCACCGGCTACAAGCGGGCGGACAACGTATCGACCTATTCGGCACGTTTCTACGAAGGCCGCGCCATTCAGGGCCTGATCGCCGGGCACATGACCGAAAGTAACATCATCGGCTACATCGGCTCCTTCCCGATCCCGGAGGTCATCCGTGGCATCAATTCGGCCTTTATCCATGCCCGCAAGGTGAACCCGGATGTGCAATTCAAGATCGTCTGGGCCTACACATGGTTCGACCCCGCGAAGGAAGCGGACGCTGCCAAGGTGCTGATCGAACAGGGTGCCGATGTCGTGCTGCAGCACACCGACTCCACGGCCCCTCAGGCAGCGGCGCAGGAGGCGGGCAACGTCATTACCTTCGGGCAGGCCTCCGACATGGCGCAATATGGCCCCAAGCCCCGCGTCTCTTCGATCATCGATGACTGGGCCCCCTACTACATCGAACGGACCCGCGCCGTCATGGATGGTACCTGGGAATCCACTGACACCTGGGACGGTATCGGCGCCGGCATGGTTGGCATCGGCGAGATTTCCGATGCGGTACCTGCCGACGTGAAGGCCGAAGCGCTGGAACTGAAGGAGAAGATCGCCAGCGGTGAATACCACCCCTTCACCGGCCCGCTGAACAAGCAGGACGGTTCCGAGTGGCTGGCCGACGGTGAAGTCGCGGACGACGGCACGCTCGCAGGAATGAACTTCTACGTGGAAGGTCTCGAAGGGACTATCCCCCAGTAAGCAAGAACTACAGTTCTACCCCAGGGGCCGGCGCTAACGCCGGCCCTTTTCGTTTCCGCCCCCCCAGGGACTGTCCCCTTCCCCCCATTTACAAATACCTATTGTCTCATGGTTCCGTGCCGCAGCCCTATTGACCCGCCGGGAACAAGGCACGTTGCGGCGCGGCACGCTTTCACTACACTGGCCCTTCACCTTATTCGAAAAGGCCCGGCCATGATCAAAGTGCACCACCTCAACCGTTCCCGTTCCCACCGGATTCTCTGGCTGTTGGAGGAGTTGGAGCAGCCCTACACGATCATTCCCTACACCCGCGACGCGCAGACCAATCTGGCGCCTCCGGAACTGTCGCTCGTTCATCCGCTCGGCAAGTCACCGATGATCGAGATCGACGGAACGCTGATCGTGGAAAGCGCCGCAATCGTCGAAACTCTCTGCACGCGCTACGCGCCCGACATGATCCCGGACCGGGGCACAGCCGCCTACCTGAGGCATCTGGAGTTGATCCATTTCGCAGAAGGATCGGCCATGACACCGATCTTGCTGAACCTTTACGTGAGCCGGTTGGGGGACGCCGGCAAACCGCTGCACCCCCGCATATCGTCCGAACTCGATAACCACTATCGCTATATGAATTCGCTGGTCCGGCCTTCGGGGCATTTCGTACTCGACCGACTGTCCGCCGCGGACATCATGCTCAGCTTTCCCGCTGAAATCGCGATGCGTCAAAAACGAGGGGATGATTTTCCGGCGCTCGCCGGTTTCGTCGAGATGATCCAGGACCGCCCCGCCTACCGCCGCGCCACCGAAAAGGGCCGCGTCGCAGGCGATTGATAGAAAAGTTCAAGGGTGGCGCGGCCGAACCGGGCCGCGCTACCTCGTATAGCGGAAGGCGTCAGTTGTTGTGATAATCGCCGTAGGCACCGTATGTCTCACCGTAGCCATACTTCTTCATACCCTTGGCGTTGATCTGGCTCAGCACGAGGCCTGTTACACGGACCTGAACATTCTCAAGCGATTTCAGCCCCTCGCGCACCTGCCGCTGGGAAGTACTGTCCCACTTCACCGTATAGATCACCGCATCCATTGATCTTCCGATGACACGCGCATCCGGTACCGCCAGTACAGGAGGTGTATCGATGATCACGTAATCATACTTGCTGCGCAGATCTTCCAAGAACCGCGTAAATCGCTCAGAGGAGAAGATGTCCGCCGCGTTTGTCTCTGTCTTCTCGCCAATGAGGATATCGGCGTTCAAAGTAGGTTCGTGAGAGACAGCCTCCTCCAATTTCGCTTCTCCTGAAAGGACGGCAATCAATCCCTTCTTTTCCTGGATATCGAAGTATTCAGCAAAGACCCGCTTCCGGATATCCCCTTCGATCAGAAGAACCTTCTTTCCCAGACCGGTCAGGTTCTGAGCCAGCGCCAGCGACTGCGTGGTCTTCCCTTCCCCCGGAATGGATGACGTGGACATGATGATCTGTGGCGGATTGTCGATATCGGACAAAAGGATAGAGGTCCTCAAGTTCCGAATAGCCTCCGCAGCGGCAGACGTGGGCCTGTCAGTCAGATATTTCAGGACGTTTTTTCGCCTGCGGGCAGGTATCGCAGGAATCTGGCCGATCACCGTATGGCCGGTCTTTCCCTCCAGCTCTGTACTATCGCGGAAAGTATTTTGTGCGAACTCTCGCCCGAGGACAATTGCGGAGCCCAGGAAACTGCCCAGTATGAGAGATAACGTCAGTATCATCGGTTTTTTTGGCGAGGTCGGGCTCAGAGGAACCACAGCTTGAGAAAGCATACGGCTATCGGCTTGCTGTATACCTTGCTGAACGCTCGTTTCTTTCAATCGACCCAGAAAGAATTCATAAATTAACCTGCTCGCCTCAGCTTCCCTCTGCAATTGCTGAAGCGTGACAAGATCGGCTGACTGGCGCGCCGCGCGCTCTTCCTGATCAGAAATGGTTGCCTGCAATGTAGCGACTTGGTTGCTGACTCTTTCAGCTTCTAGCCGCGCTCTAGCTAGAACCTGCTGGTAGCGATTCTCGACTAAGGCTGAATCAGCTGGGGATATACTGCTAGCATTGGCCTCGTCCAAAATATTAGCCAGGGCCGGGTCATTTGAAATTTCAGCTAGACGCTCGAAATCACCTGCCTCTTTCGCATCGATCAGGGCATTGAGGCGAACCAACGCCGCAGCTTCGTCCTCCCGCGTTTCTCTGAGCCGGTCGCGCAGCTCCTTAATTCGCCGGTTCAAGAAGATCAAAGCTTCAGGGCTAACAAGCTCCGTTTGCGCATTGAATTCTTTTGCAGCTGCTTCGGCAGCTTCAAGTTGGACTTGTAATTGGCTAACCCGGTCAGTGAGCCAGACAGTAGCCTTTTCAGTGGCGGCAAATTTAATCTCTAATTGATCTTGGATGTAGAGTTCAGCAAGGCTATTAGCAATCAGCGCTGATTTTTCCGGCTGTTGCGTTACGACCGTAACCCGGAAAACAAGACTCTGCCGAATGTTACTGATGGAGATCGCGTCGAGCACATTATCGATTACTGTGTCCATAATGCGTCGCGGCGATGGTTCTTCTTTCAACTCCGGTGGTAGTCCGATTATTTCTCTAACCCACTCAACAAATCGCGAAACGCTTAGCCGAGGCTCGCTCCTCAGATGAGGATTGAATTCAGCGTCTTCTACCAAGGAAAGCTGAACCACCAACTTTTCTATCAAACCGCGTGACTTAAAAACTTCTACTTCGGTATTTATCGAAGCTTGGTCTCCCGATAACCCAGTCATAACGCTGGTGATATCGACCATCTGCTGCTCACGGCTTTCCATCGCCACCGTAGCAGTCGAAGCATAGAGGGGTACTGCAACACTGTAAGCATACCACCCCCCGATCACCAAAGCGATTAGGGTCGTCAAAATAATGAAGAACTTGCCTCGCCATAGAGTGCGGGCGACCTGCGTCAGATCGATCTCATCGTCGTCCGGAGTTGGCTCGTGGGCATCAAGCCTAGTAGGATGTTTGCCAAGCTGGAACGATTGTGAAGTCATGTAAGGTCGAGCTCGCACGGTAATAAGCACAGGATCAGAGTTGCTTCACACAACAGAACCTTAAACGCAACGCCTTAATGGCCTCCACCTGCCCCCGTGGTTGGTTTGTCATGGGATTCCCTCCACCCAAGTAAGCTGCCCCCCGAAAACTGGACACTGACGTAAGCTCTGATTTGCTGTCTGCTGATCTTCACCACGAAGTAGATCGAAGATGTCGAAACGAAAGCAACATGCCCCTGAGTTCAAGGCGAAGGTGGCGCTGGAAGCGCTGAAAGGCGAGGCGACCGTGTCGGAGCTGGCGAGCCGGTTCGGTGTGCATCCAACGATGATCAACCAATGGAAACGTGCACTGCTGGATGGCGCGTCCGGTGTCTTCGAACGTGGCGGCTGCAAGGCACCCGTCGTCGATGAAGACCAGGGCAGGGATCTGCATGCCAAGATCGCAGAGCTGGCGGTGGCCAACTCTTTTTTGGAAAGAAAGCTCAAGCCCTGGGGCGGGAAGTGAGGCGTGGCATGATCGAACGCGACCATCCTGACCTGTCGATCGGTCAGCAGTGCGCGCTTCTGTCGATACCGCGGTCGTCGTTCTACTATTCGCCGCGGGGAGAGACGGATCAGAACCTTGCGCTGATGCGGCTGATCGATGTGCAGTTCCTCGAAACACCGTTCTTCGGCGTCCGCCAGATGACCTGGCATCAGCGCAACGAAGGACATGCGGTGAACGAGAAGCGCATCCGTCGGCTCATGCGCCTGATCGGATTGATGCCGATCTATCAGAAACCCAACACCAGCAGGCCAGCGAAGGGACACAAGACCTATCCCTATCTGCTGCGCGGTCTGCGGGTGGACAGGCCAAACCAGGTCTGGTGCGTGGACATCACCTATCTGCCGATGCATCGCGGGTTCCTCTATCTGGGGGCGATCATGGACTGGCATACCCGGATGGTCCTGTCTTGGCGGATCTCGAACACGCTTGACACCGACTTCTGCGTCGAGGCGCTGAATGAGGCCATCTATCGGTTCGGGCCTCCTGACATCATTAACAGCGATCAGGGATCGCAGTTCACATCGTTTGCCTGGAGACAGACCGCCTGCGGCGGTCGGGGGTCCGCATCTCGATGGATGGCAAGGGTCGCTACCTGGACAACATCTTCATCGAGCGCCTGTGGCGCACGATGAAATACGAGTGCGTCTATCTTCACGCCTGGGAGACCGGGTCACACGCCCGCGCGGGTGTCAGGCAATGGATGGAGTTCTACAATCACCGCCGCCCACACAAGGCCCTTGGCGGACAGCCACCGGCAGTGATCTACTCGCTGCAAATCGAAACAATGCAACCCGATCAGCAGGAGCAGATCAGAGCTTAAAAAGCGCCAGATCCTGTCCAAGGAATGGGAAGCACCTCAAAGACTAAATTCCGTCCCGACTTTAGCTACACTTCATCCCCATTGAGGATCTGGCGTAATTTAAGCTACTCGTTGCACCTGCTCATCGGGGTGGTAGATGTCATTTCTTTACCGATAGACGAGCGCCGATTGGTATTGCCCCGCCGATTGGACCTGTCCCGCTTTCGTGCCGCCCCAGATGCCCGTTTAAGCCACCTTTCGTTCGAAGGCGACCGGGCTTTTCCAGCCTGAGTAGCGGCGTCGCGGATTGTAGAAGCCGTTGATATATTCGAAGATCGCCGTTTCAGCCTGTCGTCGCGTTTCCCATGACCTTCGCCAGATCAGCTCAGCCTTGATGGTTTTGAAGAAGGTCTCGACCGCCGCATTATCATAGCAATTGCCTTTGCCAGACATCGACACCATGAACCCATGTTGGCGCAGGATTTTCTGATAATCGTGAGAGCAATATTGGGCGGATTCAACCGGTCGTCGCAACACCCTGATCTCGGAGGTGTTGATGATGACGGGAAGAAGGAAGTCGGAGCGCTCTACACGGCGCAAATTATGCTCGCCAGGTCGACCGCCAGTCTGGCAACGTGAGCATCTATGCCGGTTCTGGCGGGAGATTGCAGCGGGGCTGTCCAGCGAGGAAGCTGCGGTCGCAGCGGGAGTTTCACCGCCTGTCGGAACCCGTTGGTTTCGGATTTCTGGCGGAATGCCCCCCACCCATCTCGCGGCATTGGCTCCTTTGCCGAAGTGCCGTAATCTGTCGTTCGCGGAACGCGTGGAGATTGCCATCGAATGCGCTCGTGGCACCGGCGTCCGGATGATCGCGCGAGAGCTGGGCCGATCCCCGAGCACGATCTCGTGAGATCAGGCGCAACTCGGCGACGCGCAGCGGAGAGTTTGACTATCGGGCCATTGCCGCGCAGTGGCATGCGGTTTGCTCGGCCAAGCGTCCAAAGATCAGCAAGCTCGCAGCCAATCCCGACTTGCGCGACTACGTGCAGGATCGGCTGTCCGGCCTCATTGCCACGCCGGACGGCATCGCATTCGATGGGCCTGTCGTGGTATGGAAAGGACGGCGGGCCGTTCGCCGGCAAAGCCGACGCTGGTCATCTGCCTGGAGTCCAGAGCAGATCGCGCAGCGTTTGAAGCTGGACTTCCCCGAGGATCCGACGATGCGCATCAGCCACGAAGCCATCTACCAGGCGCTCTATATTCAGGGCCGCGGGGCGTTGAGGTGAGAGCTCTCAGCCTGTCTGAGGTCCGGCCGCGCCCTCAGGTTGCCCCGCGAACGTGCCCGGAACCGCGGCAAGGCTTTCATTACCGACGCGTTGATGATCAGCGACCGCCCGGCGGAGATCGGTGACAGGGCTGTTCCTAGTCATTGGGAAGGAGACCTCATTCTCGGCCTCGGCAGCTCGGCGATCGGCACGCTGGTCGAACGCACGACCCGCTTCACCATGCTCCTGCACTTGCCCCGCATGGAAGAGCACGGGACGGCCAAGTCTGTCAAGAATGGGCCAGCCCTTGTCGGCCATGGCGCCGAGGCCGTCCGGATGCTATCGCAGGGACGATCAGCAGCCTGCCTGCCCACCTGCGTCGCTCGTTGACCTGGGACCAGGGGGCCGAGATGGCCCAACACACGCAGTTGCGGATAGATACCGGTCTCGAGATCTACTTCTGCGACCCTCAGTGCCCCTGGCAACGCGGCAGTAACGAAAACACCAACGGGCTGCTCCGGCAGTACTTTCCCAAGGGGACCGATCTCAGCCAACATGGCACCGAAGAGTTGAGCGCCGTTGCCCATGCGCTCAACACGCGTCCCCGAAAAACGCTGGCGTGGCAAACGCCCGCAGAGGCTCTCGACCGGCTGCTCAAAGAGGCTATAAACGAAGGTGTTGCGACGACCGGTTGAATCCGCCTTGTGACCCGCGATCCGAGTGATGAATGCAGCGTTTGGGCGGCATCCTGAATGCAATCGCCATTTCCAGCGCCCGGATTTCCAAGTCACGTTTCATGCGGTTGCTCACGGCCCAGCCGATCACGCGCCTTGAATGCAGGTCCATGATGACGGCCAGATACAGCCACCCCTCACGCGTCCAAATATAACTGATATCGCTTGCCCACTTTTGGTTGGGCGCATCGGTGTTGAAGTCACGATCCAGCAGGTTGGGCGCGATATTGAACTTGAAATCGCTGTCGGTCGTCACCTTGTGTTTGCGGGTTCTGACGACGGATATGCCGTTCTGGCGCATCAAACGGCCCACACGGCGATGACCGACGTCCAGGCCGATCTCCTTCAACTCCTCAGTCATCCGAGGCCTGCCGTAGCTGCCAAGACTGAGGCGCGATTGTTCTTTGATGTGAGCCAGCGTGACCAGATCAGACCGCTGTCTGCGACTGACCGGGCGGTTGCGGAATGCACGTAAGCCACGTGAACTGACATCCATGATCTTGAAAAGACGCGCCGTTTCGAAAGCCCCCACGTGTTCTTCGATGAACCTAAACCTCATGGCTTTTGGCCCGCGAAGAACTGCGTTGCTTTTTTATGATTTCCCTCTCCTCCTTGAGAATGCGCACCTCTCTGCGTAATTATTCGGGAGCGCATCATCGGCCCACAAATTGCGTTTGATCTCACGGAAACTCGTCGATTTGTGGCGCTTGACCGCGTGCCATCTCTCTGACAGACACTTTTGCATGCCACTAGGTCTCGATCTTGTGGCGTTTTTGCAGCGATAGTTGCGTGTAGACGGCTCCCATGCCATGTTCTCCAATTAGATAACTCACAGTTTTCTAATTGGAGTCGCAATTGAGGGTAGCGCGCTCCACCACACATGTCGCTTAGCGGGCTGGCTCCGGCCGTCTACGCCAAACTTAACTGTGAGCTCCGCAAAGGCTCCGCGCCGCAGGCCTTGACCGCAACTAAATCAACAGAAAGAAACAAGAACGTATTCTATACCTGAACGGCCCGGACCAGCGAGCTTGGTCATCTTAGGGACGAACTTTGCTTATGATTTTTTCAAGGGGCGGCTATGTTTGAAATTTTCTCGTATTTTGACGCATGGGTAATTCCTACCGTTTTTCTGGCCAGTTTGGCACTTTGCGGGTTTGCAGCGCTCAAATCGGACCTTTTTCTCAATCAGGATTTCATGGTTCGCGATCTTGCAGCACCGCAAGCCCAGCACACACGTCCAACACCACGCGTCGGAGGAGCTGCAATGATTGCAGCGCTGTTTTTGGGCGGGGTCCTACTATCGGATCAATTGCAATCAGACCTGAAGTTTGCGCTGCTGTCCGGTTTAGTCGTGTTTTTTGTCGGTTTGAGAGAGGATGTAGCAAGAGATATGTCTCCGAAGGTCCGTCTCGTTGCTGCCTTTATTTCGGCAGCGTTGGCAATTGAGGTGTCCGGAATGATGGTTCCAGGTTTGGGCTTACCTCAAATCGATATTCTATTCACGTCATTGCTGATCGCATTGTTTGTTACACTTGTATGGTCGGCTGGCACTGCTAATGCGCTTAACCTCATCGATGGCCTGAACGGTCTGGCTTCGGGCTACGCAATCTTGGCAGCCGCGGGGTTATTCGCCATCGCCGGTTTTACGGGCGAAACCGATATCCAGCTAGTGTCGATCTTGTTAATAGCGGCGATGTTGGGGTTCTTCGTCGTCAACTGGCCATTTGGGTGCATCTTCATGGGCGATGCTGGAGCATATGGGTCTGGTCATGTCTTGGCATGGCTCGGAATTATCTTGATGGCCCGTAACCCGGATGTTGCAGGCGTCGCTGTTTTGCTGCTACTTTTTTGGCCAGTCGCTGATACAGTTTTTTCCATAGTTCGCCGGCGTTTGGGTAAGCAGGCTGCTGGTCAACCAGACCGATCTCATTTTCATCATCTTGTCTTGCACGCACTGCAATATTTACTTGAGGATCGATTGGGCTGGCTCGTTGATTCGAGAACACGGAACTCTTTCGCATCACTAATACTCTGGCCATTTATGGCAGCCCCCATATTCTTTGGAGTTCTTTTCTGGGACAGCCCGGGTAAGGCTCTGGTTACGTTTTTATTTTTCTCATTCTTGTACGTAACAACCTATATCGCTTTAAAAACCTATTTTGTCGGCCGCCGAATCCCCTTTACAATGATGCTCGAACCTGCAGAGACTAAGTTATTGGGTCCCGACTTCGAACCCTCGACATTTTCCGGTATGTATATTCAAGGTTCTGTTGCGGTAGACGTGCAGATTTTTCGAGGGACATCCAGCAACCGCTGGTCACTAAGCACCTTAGCGGACAATGCCCGAGATTTAATATGGGAAGAGCAATTTGATTCCGAAATTGAGGCTTGGGAATTTTTTTTGATGACTGCACGAAATTTTGGCATGCAGGCTGTTATGGGCCCCCAGTTGCAACGGAGTGCGTTACAGGATTCGACCCATTCCTTTGGTTACGATTGTTAATCCTCAGAGGTGGGCGCGAGACTTCGGACCCGTGCCTAGGGTCAGGACCCATTGATTTCCGCTTAGGAGCGTGATTCACGGTTCGAAAACCTAGCGGTGAACATGTCTGATCTTTTCTGGCTGACGGATTCGCAGATGGCGCGTCTTGAGCCTTTCTTCCCCAAATCCCATGGCAAGCCTCGCGTCGATGACAAGCGCGTCCTGAGCGGGATTATCTTCTTCAATCGCAATGGCTTACGATGGCGAGATGCGCCGAGGGAATATGGCCCGCACAAAACGCTCTACAACCGTTGGAAGCGCTGGAGCGATAAAGGCATCTTTGCCCAGATGATGGTCGGCTTGGCCGCTGATCACGGCGAGCAGACGACGGTCATGATCGACGCCACCTATCTGAAGGCGCATCGAACGGCGACCAGTTTGGGCGTCAAAAAAGGGGGCGTGGACGCCTGATCGGGCGCACCAAGGGCGGTATGAATACCAAGCTTCACGCCATCTGCGACAGCCAAGGACGGCCGCTGAACCTGTTCGTGACCGCTGGACAAGTCAGTGACTACATCGGTGCACGCGCACTCGTCGGCAGCCTGCCAAAGGTAGATTGGCTTCTCGGTGACCGTGGATATGACGCCGATTGGTTCAGAGAAACGTTGAAAGACAGAGGGATACGCGCATGCATCCCCGGCCGAACCCAGCGCAAGAAAACCGTCAAGTACGACAGGCGCCGCTACAAACGTCGCAATCGGATCGAGGTCATGTTTGGAAGGTTGAAGGACTGGCGGCGGGTGGCAACCCGATACGACAGATGCCCGAAGGTCTTCCTGTCAGCTATCGCCCTGGCCGCCCTCGTCATTTACTGGCTATGAGTCCTGACCCTAGTCATGTTTTTACTGAGTTGCACAAAGTGCCCATATTCAGAAAATTCCTCAATCACTTGTTTCGCTAGTGGTTTTAGAGTTTGGCTTAAACTTGCCTCGCCATACTCAACCTTGGTCAACTCAAAAAACTGCGATCCAAAGTTAACTTTCCCAAAATCTTTTGTAAGCCAATCGGACGAAAAGCCTATCGCGATGCCTAAACCGTCCTGAGCGTACGCACGCCATTGACTAAGTAGGTCTCCGTTTTCTGAAAGGCATAATGCAAAGCCTTCCGTCGAATCAGCATACCCCTCCACAATAACAGATATTACATCTACAACTTCCCGCGGCAGATCTGATTCAGTAAGCAACTGTGAGAATACGCGCCCTAGCACTCGCCCTTCCAAGCTATCGTTTGCTGCAGATAACGCTGAAAGACGAAAAGTCCGACGTTGAAAAATGGCTAGCCCCGTAGGAGTGCTGCAATAATGGTAAAGTAACCGATCAGTTGTCATCTATAAAGAATCCCTCTGATATTTTAACGCCCTAAAAAATGTTTGATTTGTCGGCAATGGACACCTTAAGAAAGGCAAATCCCTTTTTTTCCAAATAGCAGGTCAACTTTGAGCAGGCTGCGTTCCAGGATCCTCATGATTTTCCAAAGTCATGCTTAAGGTCGTGAGTGCTTAGCCTGACAGGGCCGTGCCGGACCATGCGCCCGTCCCGATAGCCCAAATTGTATTTATGGCCGAAGCCATTTTCAGGTTTGGTCTCTCGTTCTTTCGGACTGTTTCTTTGCTCATGTGGTTCTCCCTTCCGTTCGATGTTGACAGTTCAACGGCGTAAGCCAATCCCCAGAGGGCAATGAAGGTTAGAAGGCCACCGAGACAGAGAACATGACGGGGAATCGAACCCCAACCTATCAGACCTGTCAGGCTAAACACTCACTAAGACAGCATAGATATCTGATGCAGGGAAGCAACGCCCGAAAGTCTGTTTTTGGCAAGCAGCACCGCTGCAGCTGTTCCTTTCACGAATGTCAGCTTCGGACCGATAGTTGACGTTGAAATACCAACTGCCACCCCCCAATCCGATTACTTCATTCCAAAACCCCCGCCTCTTCCCCCAGCAAAAACCCCTGCGGAATAACAAACCGCTGGTCGTCCACGCGGATCACATACATGCCCTCGGCACGCTCCCAGTCCATGTCCGTTCCCACGCCCGACATCGTGGAGCTTCCGCGCATGAAAGCGCCGTGGGTGAAATAGAGCTGCCGGGCAAAGCCGTTGGGGAAGGTCGCGACGACTGTGGCGTCGCCTCCACCGCTGCGGGCGATGGCGGCGGCGCAGGTTCCCAGCGCCTGCCCCTGTTCCTGCGCGCAGGCGATCTCGCTCCGGTCGTCGTAGTCCTTGGCGCGCGCGCGTTTCTTGCTGTCGTCCCGCCCGGTGGGGATCACGCCGTCCGGCCCCCGTGCAGGGGCAAGCTGCGCCGCCCTGACATAGCCCGGCTTGCCCATGTCGAGCGGCGCGACCTCGCACCAGACGACTCCGCCCTGCGCCGCGTCGCATCCCCGGTTCGAAAGCAGTGTTCCGCCGGGCAGGGCGGCACGTTCTTCGCTGTCTTCGGCGGGGGCACGGTGGAGCTGCGCGCCTTCCGCCGTGACCTCCAACCGTCGCGGCCCACCTGCCTCCGGCGGGGCGAACCCGGTGCCTGAGGGGTTCCCTTCGGCCGATGCGCCCGTGGATATGGAGAGCGCAGAGGACAGGAGAAGGGAGAGCGGGATGGCTGAAATACGCATGGATGACCTTTCCGTGGGCGGGGCTGATGCAGCCTAACCCGGATCGGTCCGTTTTCCATGGTCAAAGTCGCGTGTTCAGCCCCGGCCACGGTAGGGCGGCACGCCCTGATCCGGGATCCAGACGCCTTCGGGCAGAGGCCCTGTCTGCCAGAACACGTCAATGGGGATACCGCCGCGCGGATACCAATAGCCCCCGATCCGCAGCCACTGCGGTTCGAGAAAATCGGCAAGGCGCCGGGCGATGGAGATCGTGCAGTCTTCGTGAAAGGCGCCATGGTTGCGGAAGGAGGTCAGGAACAGCTTGAGCGACTTGGATTCCACCAGCCACGGGCCGGGCACATAGTCGATCACCAGATGGGCAAAGTCGGGCTGGCCCGTCATCGGGCAGAGCGAGGTAAACTCCGGCGCGGTGAAACGCACGTTATAGGCCACATCGGCCTGCGGATTGGGGACGCGCTCCAATTCCGCCTCTTCGGGGCTGGCGGGGATCCGGGTCGCGCCGCCAAGTTGCTTGAGGTTGCTGTAGATATCGTCGGACATCGTGGTCTCCATCGGTCAGACGCCGCGCTTGTTGCCCCAGATCAGGACATGAAGCTGCGGCAGGATACGGGGGGCGAACCAGCCGTCGGCCATCGCCTTTTCGGTCAGCCATCCAAGGCGATCGGCCAGGGCCTGCGGATCGACCGGCACCTCCGGGTCGACCTCCGGATTGCCGGGCTGAAGGTAGAGGGCAAGATCGGGATGCCGGGCATGGGCATCGCGCGCCCAGTTGTAATCCGCGTCGTCGAAGATCACGATCTTCATCACCTGCAGGCGCGCGCCCGCCCCGGCGGTGCGGCAGGCGGTGAAGGCGTCCCAGTCCACCTCCTCCCCGCTGGAGGGGGGCTTGGGCGACAGCACCAGCGTATCGAGGTCCGAAAACCATTCCTGTGCGACGGAGCCTTGGGTTTCGCAGGCAAAGCGATAGCCCTTTGCCCGGCCCAAAGCGATCAGCGGGCCAAAATCCTGTATCGCGGGGTTGCCCCCGGAGAGGGAGATGGTGAGGGGCTGGCCGCCCGAAAGCTGCTCGATCCGCTCCCACACGGCGTCGCTTTCCATCGGGGTCCATGTATGGCGATACTTGCTTTCCACCGCATGCAGGCTGTCGCACCAGCTGCAGCGGTAGTCGCAGCCGCCAGCCCGAACGAAAACCGTAGGCTCGCCGATCAGCGCCCCTTCGCCCTGTATCGTCGGGCCGAAGATTTCGGCGATGCGCAGCGTCATGGCCGGTATTCCGCCCAGGTCTTGGGCGTCTCGCTGACCAGCACGGCGCTGGTTTCCGGCCAGCGGGCGACGCACCATTCATAGAAATGCCGCGCCATGTTCTCTGCCGTGGTGTGGCCCTCCATGACATCGTTGAGGTGCCGGTGATCGAAGGTATCGTCGATATAGGTCTTCAGCGGTTTCAAATCCTGGTAATCGCGCACGAAGCCATCCGCGTTCAACGCTTCGGCGGCGAGCTCCACCACCACGATGTAGTTATGGCCATGCAGCCGCGCGCATTGGTGATCGTCGGGCAAATGCGTCAGCTGGTGCGAGGCGGAAAAGTGGAATTCCTTGCGGATGCGGAACATCACCCCTCCTTTCGCGCGGCAATCGCTGTGCGCCAATAGTCTGGATCGGCATAGGCCGTGGGGTCTTCGACCCCGGCGAGGTCGAAAGCCTCGCGCCGTTCCACACAGGTACCGCAACGCCCGCAGTGAAGCGCGCCACCCTTGTAGCAGGACCATGTCTCGGCAAAGGGCGTGTTGTGCCGCGCGCCTTGGCGGACGATGTCGGCCTTGCTCCGCTCCACGAAGGGCGTGTGCAGCCGCACATCGGCATAGCCATCGAGTGCTGCCTGCTGCATGGCATCGAAAGCGCGGGTAAAGCCGGGGCGGCAGTCGGGATAGATGAAGTGGTCGCCCCCGTGCACGGCGGTAGCCACGGCCTCGTCCCCCTGTGCGGCGGCAAGACCGAAGCCGATCGCCAGCATGATCGCGTTGCGGTTGGGCACGACGGTAATCCGCATCGTTTCCTCGGCATAATGGCCATCCGGCACATCGACATCGTCGGTCAGGGCCGAACCGGAGAGTTCGGCGCCGATCCCGCGCATGTCGATCAGGTGAAAAGGCACGCCCAACCGCTTGGCGGCGGCTTCGGCGAACTGCACTTCCTTGCGGTGGCGCTGGCCGTAATCAAAGGAGACAAGCCGCGTGAGTTCATGCTCATCGGCAGTGATATGCGCGAGCGACACGGAATCGAGCCCGCCCGAGCAGATGACAAGTGTTTTCATGTTCTGGCCCTTGTTTTGATGTCCGGGTAGGCTGCGACCGGATGGCGCGGCTTATCTCATACCGGGCATAAATTGCAAGCGGCCCGCCGCCGCGGGGCCCGGGGCTTCCTTCTGGTGCAGGGTGATGCTACCTGTCCGGACCTTCGATCGGGGTAGGTGTGTACCGGCGCGGTCAGGGGTAATCGAGAAAGGCGGATCAGGTGGTTCCGAAGATACAGGCAGAAAAGGGTGGGGTTCCGGGTGTCCGAGAGGCTGCGCGGCTTTCGGTGGCACCCATGATGGACTGGACCGACCGTCATTGCCGATACCTTCACCGGCTCCTGTCCCCCTCGGCGCTGCTCTACACCGAAATGGTGACGGCGCCCGCCCTGGTTCGGGGTGGGGCACTGCATCTGCTCGATCACGATCCGGCGGAGCATCCCGTCGCGCTCCAGCTTGGCGGTTCCGACCCGGAGGAATTGGCGGAAGCCGCCCGGATGGGGGCCGAGGCGGGCTATGATGAGATCAACCTCAACGTGGGGTGCCCGTCCGACAGGGTGCAATCCGGGTCTTTCGGCGCCATCCAGATGGAGCGCCCGCATCTCGTGGCCCGCTGCGTCGCCGCCATGCGCCGCGCGGTGGATGTGGAGGTGACGGTGAAATGTCGTATCGGGGTCGATGCGCAAGAGCCGCGAGAGGTGTTGCCCGAATTCCTCCAGATCATTTCCGACGCAGGCTGCGAACGGGTGACCGTGCATGCCCGCAAGGCGTGGCTGCAGGGGCTTTCGCCTAAGGAAAACAGGGAAATCCCGCCGCTCGACTATGACATCGTGCGGGACATGAAGGCGCGTTTCAGCCATCTGCACCTGTCGATCAACGGCGGCATCACCACGCTCGACGCGGTGGAAGGGTTCCTCGACGACGGGCTTGATGGCGTCATGATCGGGCGGGCGGCCTATCATTCGCCTGCGCAGGTGCTCTGCGGGGCGGAGCGCCGGATTTTCGGCAGGCCGGGCGGCCTTTCGGCGGAAGAAGCGGCCCAAGCGATGATCCCTTATGCGAATGCCCATGTGGCGGGGGGCGGGCGGCTCAATCAAGTCACACGGCATATGCTGGGTCTGTTCGCCGGGCGGCCCGGTGCCCGGGCATGGCGGCGCTGCCTGTCCGAAGGGGCCGCGCGACCGGGGGCCGACGGCAGCCTCATCGCCGAGGCGCTCACCCGTCTGGAGGGGGTGGCAGAGGCCCCCGCGACGGTGTAGCAGGAACCGGGGTCAGGCTCGGCTCCGCCGGGACGGAGACCGCGATGACCGATATGACCCTTCTGATCGAAATGG
>NZ_LWGH01000206.1:0-5958 GCF_001635395.1 Sulfitobacter sp. HI0129
GCCGCCGGGGTCATTCAAGCCCGGCCCGTTACTGACGGGTTGGCAGGGTGGTCCGGTAAAAGGCGCCGCTCAAAGCGCCCGCAGCAGATCAGCCAGTTCGGGTTCGTCCACGCGGCTGGCGGCCTCTTCGGGGGAGAACCACGCCCGTTCGCGTTCATCCACTTCGGGATAATCCACTTCGAGGTCGGAGACTTCCGCCAGATAGACCTGAACTTCGACCGGCAGGGAATGTCCGCCCGTCATTCTCTTGTCGTAGTGATAGATGCCGTAGGGTTCCGTGCGGACGCTCGCATTTTTCACGCCAGCTTCCTCCCATGCTTCCTGAAGCGCGGCACCCGGGCCGTCCAGCCCGTCGATGGGCCAGCCCTTCGGGACGATCCAGCGCCCGGTATCGCGGCTGGTGATCAGCAGAACCCTGCGGCCTTCCGGCGTGTTGCGATAACACAGCGCGGCAACCTGCAGACGCCGGGGGCGTTGCAGGATGGGAAGGACCAGATCGGTCCAGGCGCGCTTGAAGACATGCATCATACCGGTTGAAACGGACTCTCGTTACATCTGTTACTGAATGAGACCTGTGTATAACTCGTTTTGCGGGTAGATTCAAATCCTTGTGGTGCACTTGTCATGTGCCCTGTGGCAGGACACTCTGGCCAAAAGGCAAGGAGGGACGATATGCCCAGAGAGCAGAAGATGGCGGATATCGGGGTCTACGGGCTGGGGACGATGGGCAGCGCGCTCGCGCTCAACCTTGCCGACAACGGGTTCACCGTGGCCGTCACCAACCGGGAAGCTGAATGGATCGACCGCTTTATGGAGCAGGCAGGTCCGCTCGCTCCCTCTTTCCGGCCCCATGCGGAGCTGGAGGGGTTCGTGGCTGCGCTGTCGCGCCCTCGCAGTATCCTTTTCATGATCCCTTCGGGTGCTCCGATGGATGACATGATCGCCGCCGTGACGCCGCTTCTGGATGAAGGCGATACGCTGATCGACGGCGGCAACGCCGATTTCAACGACACGCGTCGGCGGGCTGCAGCCATGGAAGGATCGGGGCTTCATTATGTCGGTATGGGCGTATCGGGCGGGGAGGAGGGCGCGCGGCACGGACCATCGCTGATGGTTGGCGGCAGTGCTCACAGTTGGGACCAGTTGCGCCCGATGGCCGAAGCGATCGCCGCGCGGTACGAAGGCGACCCCTGTGTCGCCCACCTTGGCCCCGATGGCGCCGGCCATTTCGTCAAGACCGTTCACAACGGCATCGAATATGCCGACATGCAGATGATCGCGGAGATCTACGGCCTGCTGCGCGATACCGGCGGCTGGCCCCCGCAGCGGATCGGAGAGGTTTTCGAAGGCTGGAAGGACGGCGCACTCAGTTCCTACCTGATCGAGGTTTCCGCCGCCGTGCTGCTGACGCGTGACGACAAGACGGGCGGCGCGCTCGTCGACAGCATATTGGATCGGGCAGGCCAGAAGGGCACGGGCCGCTGGACACTGGTCGAGGCGCTCACGCTGGGCCAGTCCGCCAGCGCGATCGAGGCTGCGGTGGGCGCGCGGGCGTGGTCCTCCGAAAAGGATACCCGCGTCATGGCGGAGCCTTTGTTGCCTGCCGCTGCCCAAGAAGCTCCGCTGCCCGAGTTGTCTGACCTGCATGATGCGCTGCTGGCCGGGCGCATCCTTGCTCATGCGCAGGGGTTCAGGGTGCTCTGGGCGGCCTCGGCAGAATTCGAATGGTCGCTCGACTTCGCGCGGATCGCAGAGATCTGGCGCGCGGGCTGCATCATCCGCTCGGCCTTGCTGGATGAATTTGCCGCTGCCTTCCGCAGCGAGTTACCCGCGGAACACCTCATCCTCGCCCCGGCGATGCGGGAACGTCTGGAGGCCTCGCTCGGGGGATTGCGCCGGGTGCTGGCCTGCGCGGTGACGCGAGGGGTGCCGATGCCTGCGCTTTCCGCTGCGCTGGCGTGGTACGATACCATGCGCCACGCACGGGGGACGGCCAACCTGATACAGGCGCAACGCGATTTCTTCGGGGCCCACGGGTTCGAGCGGATAGATGAGCCGGGATCGTTCCACGGAGACTGGATCGAACTTGGGCCCGAGGCGCTGAATGAAGACTGAGGCCGGGTGCTGCGCCGCCCCTTTCGCCAGACGTCTAGTCGGAAGCAAACGGATCGTCAGGATAGCTGACATGAGCCAGGTACAGGCCCTGCGGCGGGCAGACGGTGCCACAGGCAGCGCGGTCACGTGCAGCCAGCGCGGCCGAGACCTGATCGGGCGTCCATGACCCGGCACCTACGTGTTCCAGCGTCCCCACGAGGCTGCGCACCTGATTGTGCAGGAAGGACCGGGCGCGAACGTCGAAATGCACCTCTGGCCCCGCGGGGGTTTCCACCCTTTCGATATCCAGCCGGTCGAGCGTGCGCAGGGGGCTGTCCGCCTGACAGACGGTGGAGCGGAAGGTGGTGAAATCGTGCCGCCCCAGAAGGCGCCCGGCGGCGGCACGCATGGCGTCGATGTCCAGCTGGTGCCTCACCTGCCACACCAGCCCGGCCTGATGTGTCGCGGGGGCACGCCGGCAGAGGATACGGAATAGGTAGCGGCGTTCCAGCGCGGAGAAACGCGCATGAAAATCGTCGTCCACAGCGGCGCAGGCGGTAATCGCCACGGGAAGCGGTTTCAGGTGGTAATTCAGCGCCTCCGACAGGCGAAAGGGCGACCAGTCCCGGGTGAGGTCGCAATGGGCGACCTGCGCCAAAGCGTGCACCCCCGCATCCGTGCGCCCGGCGGCGGCGATGCGGTGTTCCCCCGGTTCGAGCCGGGCAAGCGCCGTCTCGATCGCGCCCTGTACCGAAGACTGGCCGTTCTGGCGCTGCCAGCCCACGAAGGGCGCCCCGTGGTATTCGATTTTCAGCGCATAGCGTGGCATGGCGCGCGTCTAGCTTGCGGGTCCGGTTCTGGCAATCCCCGGACCGCGCCCCTATGTTGCGCCGCAGGCCAGATCGCTGGCCAGAACGCATGGATAGACGGGACAGACAGTGAGCATCGCGGGATTTGCAGACAGCCTCTGGCGGCAGGTGGAAAACGTGGGCGACACCCTGTCGGAAACCCTGCTGGAACCTGTCGTGCGTCTGGGTGTCACCGGGCTCGCGCGGTCTGGCAAGACGGTATTCATCACCTCTCTCGTGGCCAATCTGCTGGACCGTGGGCGCATGCCCGGCCTGCTGGCGGCGCAGTCGGGCCGGATCGAGGCGGCCTTTCTGCAGCCGCAACCGGACGACGCCGTGCCCCGGTTCGACTATGAAAGCCACCTCGGCGCGCTGACCGCGCCCGATCCGCATTGGCCCGAAAGCACCCGTGCCATTTCCGAATTGCGTCTGTCATTCAGGGTTCGGCCCGAGGGCATGTTGGCGGGTTTGCAGGGGCCGCGGACGGTCCACCTCGATATCGTGGATTATCCGGGCGAATGGCTTTTGGACCTCGCCCTGCTGGATACAGACTATGGCACATGGTCCGCCCGTGTGCTGGAGCGGATTGCCGAGCGCGATGAGGCGGAGGATTTTCGCAGCCTCGTGAACAACACGGACCCCGCGGCACCCTTTGAGGAGGTGGAGGCCAAGCGGCTGGCGGAAAGTTTCAGCAGCTACCTTCAGCGTGCGCGGGCAAACGGCTATTCGGACTGTACGCCCGGGCGTTTCCTGCTGCCGGGGGATCTTGCCGGATCGCCGGTTCTGACCTTCGCGCCGCTGCCCACTGACGGGACCGCCCCGCGCAAGGCGCTGGTGCGGGAAATGGCGCGGCGTTTCGAGGCCTACAAAAAGCTCGTGGTGCAACCCTTCTTTCGGGATCATTTTTCGCGGATCGACCGGCAAGTTGTGCTGGTGGATGCGCTGGGCGCCATTCATCAGGGCCCCCGCGCGGTGGAGGATCTGCGCCGTGCGATGGCGGAAATCCTTTCAGCGTTCCGCCCCGGCCAGAATGGGCTTCTCTCCACCCTGCTGCGCGGCAAACGTGTGGAAAAGGTGCTTTTCGCCGCGACAAAGGCGGATCACCTGCATCATTCGCAGCATCCCCGGCTGACCGCCATCATGGAGGCTTTGGTGCGGGATGCCCGCGACCGGGCGCAATACGCGGGTGCCAGTACCGCGGCCATGGCCATTGCCTCGTTGCGGGCCACGACAGAGGCGCAGATGCCCCATGAGGGGCGTCAGCTTGACGTGGTGCGGGGCCGTCTGCTGGAAACGGGCCGGCAGGCGGCCTTCTACCCCGGTGAGCTGCCCGAGGATCCCGCCCGCCTTTTGACCCCTGCGCGGCAGGGGGCGGAGCGCTGGCTTGACGGCGACTACAGCGTGATGAAATTCGCGCCCGCCCCGCTCAACCTGCGCCCGGGGGATGGGCCGCCGCATATCAGGCTGGACCGCGCTGCGGAGTTCCTGATCGGGGACAGGTTGTGAGCATGCCAGCCGATATCGAAATCGGCCCGGCCCGCGTGCTGGACGCGGGACGGCTGGGCGCGCTGATGAGCGGTGCCATCGCCCGGCTGGGCTGGATGCCGCATCCGCATAGCCGCGCGGAGGACATCCATTTCGTCGGCCAGATGATCGATGCGGGCTGGGTCCGCGTGGCCCGGTGGGAAGACGAACCCCTGGGGTTTCTCGCCATACGAGAAGAGGAGGTTCAGGCGCTTTACCTGCTGCCGGAAGTGCAGGGCAGGGGCATCGCCCGCGCGCTGATGGAAGATGCAAAAAAGGGGCGCGAACGGCTCGGTCTCTGGTGCATGCAGCGCAATGCCCGGGCTGTGCGTTTCTACCGCAAGGCGGGCTTTGTCGAAGCGCGCCGTACCGACGGTGTGGCCAACGACGCGGGGCTGCCCGACTTGCGTTTTGAATGGCAGCGGAAGGCAGGATAATGGCGAAGGGACCGGTTCTGTTCGATCTGGAGGATGACGAGGGGCCGCAGCCCAGGGTGGCGGAAGCGCCGCCGGTGCCTGATATTGACGGCCCCGCCCCGCAGGGGCAGGCGATGCAGATTGCCGCCCATCTTGCGGCGCGTCGGCCGTCGCGCCTGGTGCGGTTGTTCTGGATCCTCGCCGGTATGCTTGTCGGCGCGCTCGTTTCCATCGCCGCATGGGATTTCGTGACCACCCTGCTGGCGCGGTATCCGCTGCTGGGATGGGGGGTGACCGCACTATTGCTTGCATTCGTTGCCGTGGCGTTACTGCTCGGGCTGCGGGAACTCGCGGCCTTTGGCCGTCTCGCGCGGCTCGACCGGCTGCAGCACGATGCGCAGGAGGCGCTGTCGAACGCGGACCTTCGGTCGGCGCGCGCCGTGACTGATCGCCTCGTCGCGCTCTATGCCGGGCGGGAGGATACGCGCTGGGGCCGCGAGCGGTTTGCCGAACTTTCCGGCGACCAGCTTGAAGCGGCGGGCCTGCTGTATCTGGCGGAAGCGGAATTGCTGGCACCGCTCGATGCCGCTGCCCGAAGGGAGGTCGAGGCGGCGGCGCGGCAGGTGGCAACGGTGACAGCGCTCGTACCGTTGGCTCTGGCGGATGTGGCCGCCGCCATGCTGAGCAACCTGCGGATGATACGCCGGGTGGCCGAGGTCTATGGGGGGCGGTCCGGCTTCCTGGGCTCTTGGCGGCTGACGCGGGCCGTGTTGTCGCATCTGGTGGCGACCGGAGCCGTAGCGGTAGGTGACGACCTGCTAGAGCCTGTCCTCGGGGGCACTGTTTTGGCGCGGTTGAGCCGCCGGTTCGGTGAAGGCCTCGTGAACGGTGCGCTCACCGCCCGCGTGGGCGTGGCCGCGATGGAGGTCTGCCGCCCGGTTCCCTTCTCTGCCGGGCGCCGGCCAAGCGTGCGCGGCATTGTCGGGCGCGCTCTGACAGGGCTGCTGGGGCGCGGCAAGGGCGGTTGAACGATAGCCTGCGCGAGGTTGCACAGCGGGCCGGGGGGCCAGCCCCCC
>NZ_LWGH01000207.1:0-10236 GCF_001635395.1 Sulfitobacter sp. HI0129
GCGACGCCGATCAGGATCAACCCCATCGCCCAGATGAGCGAGGGGGGCAGCGGTTCCGACAGGATGAGAGCGCCCAGCACCACGGACCACACCGGCACCTGATAGTTCACGAGGCTCATGAAGACCGGCCCCGCGCTGCGCACCACTAGCACCCGCAGGAAATTCGCGGCCGCCGTGGGAACAAGCCCGAGGAAGGCCAGCACCCAGAGGATATCCCCCTCCGGCACAGGCGGCACGCCTTCCACGGCCAAAGCCAGCGGCAGGCTGAAAAAGGCACCGATGATCAGCAAAACGCTGGCAAGGCCAATCGGATCGACCGAAGGCAAGCGCCGCATCAGGATGGAGCCGACCGCATAGCATCCCGCCGCCGCCACGCAGGCGATCCGGCCCGGTGTCTCCAGTGCGGTACCGGTGGAGTCGAAAGCCTGCGCGCCGATCAGCACGACGACGCCTGCGAAACCGATCACGAAACCGATGCCCCGCCGGGGGGTAAGCCGTTCCCCCGGAACGAAGAAATGCGCCAGCGGCAGCACGATGAGCGCGACGGAAGCCATCGAAACCCCGGCGAAGCCGGCGGTCACATATTGCTGACCCCATGCCAGCAGCGCAAAGGGCACGGCGGAACTGACCGCGCCGATGGTCACCAGTGCGGCCAGATCGCGGCGCGCCGGGGGTGCGTCGAAAAGGGCGAAGCCGCGCAGGCTCCAGACCGCAGCCATGACCACGGCGGCGAAACCGACCCGCGAAGCCGCCACCCAGAAGGGCGTCACCCCAGTGAGCGCGATTTCGGTCACCAGAAATGTCCCGCCCCAGACAAAGGCCAGAAGGGCGACCATGGCCCAGCTTGCGGGCGTGATCCGGGGCTGCGGCGTCATGCGAGACGGTCCTTTGCGTGTGCCGGTTCGTGAAACGCGAAGGGCCCCGGCGGTGCCGCCGGGGCCCTCGAGGCGGGCCAGAAGGCCCGCCCCACCTGTCCAATCTGGATCAGTTCTTGGCCTTGTCCACCATCTTGCCTGCGGAAATCCACGGCATCATCTCGCGCAGTTTCTGGCCGACCTGTTCGATCTGGTGTTCGTCGTTGATCCGGCGAGTGCCCTTGAAGAAGGGCTGGCCCACGGAATTTTCCTGCATGAAGTCACGCACGAACTTGCCGCGCTGGATATCGTCCAGAACCGCTTTCATCCGGGCTTTCGTCTCATCGTAGGGCAGGATGCGCGGGCCGGAGACATATTCGCCGTACTCCGCGGTGTTGGAGATCGAGTAGTTCATGTTGGCGATGCCGCCTTCATAGATCAGGTCCACGATCAGCTTCACCTCGTGCAGGCATTCGAAATAGGCCATCTCGGGGGCATAGCCCGCTTCGACCAATGTCTCGAAACCCATGCGGATCAGTTCGACCAGACCACCGCAGAGAACCGCCTGTTCACCGAAGAGGTCGGTCTCGCATTCCTCGCGGAAGTTCGTTTCGATGATGCCCGAACGCCCGCCGCCGATGGCCGAGCAATAGGACAGGCCGATTTCCAGCGCCTTGCCGGAGGCATCGTTATGCACCGCCACGAGGCAGGGCACGCCGCCGCCCTTGGTGTATTCGCCGCGCACGGTGTGGCCGGGGCCCTTGGGGGCCATCATGATGACGTCCACGCCTTCCTTGGGTTCGATCAGGCCGAAATGCACGTTCAGACCATGGGCAAAGGCAATGGCGGCACCTTCGCGGATGTTGTCATGCACGTATTTGCGGTAAGTCTCGGCCTGAAGCTCGTCGGGCATGGTGAACATGATCACATCGGCCCATGCGGCGGCTTCGGCGATTTCCATGACCTTGAGGCCCTCGCCTTCGGCCTTCGCCTTGGAGGCGGAACCTTCGCGCAGGGCGACGACGAGGTTCTTGGCGCCGCTGTCGCGCAGGTTGAGCGCATGGGCATGGCCCTGGCTGCCGTAGCCGAGGATCGCGACCTTCTTGTCCTTGATGAGGTTCACGTCGCAGTCGCGGTCATAGTAAACGCGCATGATTTGGTCCTTTCGGGATGTATTGGTGTCTCTCTGGCTGCGCACCATAGTAATCCGACCGCGATTGGCCATTGGTATTTCATGAGTATTTGTGAAAGGGTGAAGAAGTTTATGCGCGAAACTTGCAAAAGACGTAAAATCAATGCTCGATGACCTTGATCGGCGTATATTGCGGTACTGGCAGGCCGATCCCAGCCTCACGCCGGGGGAACTGGCCGAGCGCAGCGGCTCCACCCCCGGACGGGTGGCGCGACGTATCGCGCGGCTTGAGGATCGTGGCATCGTCAAGGGGGTCGCGGGCGTGGTGGATTGGGCCGTGCTGGGCTATGCGGTGGAAGTATCGCTGAGGATCACGCTGGACAAGACGCAGCCCAATGCCTTCGACGAGTTGATGGCCGAGGCGCGCAAGGTGCCCGAGGTGATCGAGATGCAGACCTTTCTGGGCCGGGTGGACCTGCGCCTGTCGGTCATCGCGCGGGACATGGCCCATTATCAGGACATCTATCGCAGCCGTATTCTGACCCTGCCGCATATCGCCGATATCGAGGCGCTGATGCATGTGGCGCGGATCAAGTCGAAGGAGACATTGCCGCTGTGATCGCGCTCGATGAGACCGACCGGGAATTGATCCGCGCGTTGATGCGCGACGCGGCCCAAAGCACCGCGGCGCTGGGGCGGGCGCTGGGCCTGTCCCAGCCCGCCACATGGCGGCGCATCCGCCGGCTGGAGGAGGCGGGCGTCTTTGCGGGACGGCGTCTGCGGCTCGATGCCGAGGCGCTGGGGTTCGGGGTGACCGTGTTTCTGGGGGTAAAGCTGGCCCGGAAGGGGCGGGTGAGCCTTGAGGATTTCGAACGGGCCGTGGCCGCCATACCCGAGGTGCAGACGGTGGAACATGTTCTGGGGCTTTATGATTACCGCCTGCGCGTGGTGGCGCGCGACCTGCCTGATTTTGAACGGGTTCTGCGGCGGCGGATCATGACCTTGCCGGGTGCCGGTGAAGTGGAAGCCAATGTGCTGCTGAGCGAGGAACGGCTTGCGGGTCCGCTGTGACCGGGGCAAGCTGCGCCGTGGCGATCAAACAATGGAGTATGAGATGAGCAAGGTTGACCCTGACGGATTGATGGAATTCTCGGTGGTGTTCACCGACCGCTCGCTCAATCACATGTCCGCCGCGTTTCAGGAGGTGATGCGCGACATCTCCTCTATGCTGCGCAAGGTCTATAACGCCCATGCGGTCGCCGTCGTGCCCGGGGGCGGCACCTACGGCATGGAAGCGGTCGCCCGGCAATTCGCGCGCGGGGCGGAAGTGCTCGTGGTGCGCAACGGGTGGTTTTCCTATCGCTGGAGCCAGATCATCGAGACAGGAGACCTGACCGGCAATGCGACGGTGATGGCCGCCCGTCCCACGGGTAACACCGCGCCCAGCCCCTTCGCGCCCGCCGCCATTGAAGAGGTCACCGCCGCCATCCGCGAACGGCGCCCCGCGATGGTCTTTGCCCCGCATGTGGAAACCTCGGCTGGGGTCATTCTGCCGGACGATTACCTGACCCAGCTGGCCGAGGCGGCCCATGAGGTGGGTGCCTTGCTGGTGCTGGATTGCATCGCCTCGGGCAGCGCGTGGATCGACATGGAAGCGCTGGGCGTGGATGTGCTTATCTCCGCCCCGCAAAAGGGGTGGAGCGCGTCGCCTTCCGCCGGGTTGGTCATGCTTTCGGCCCGGGCAGAGGACAAGTTGGCCGAGACCGCATCGGACAGTTTCGCGCTCGATCTGGCGAAATGGCGCAGTATCATGAAAGCCTATGAGGGCGGCGGCCATGCCTATCACGCCACCATGCCCACGGATGCCCTGCGCGGGTTCCGCGATGCCATGCGCGAAACGATGGATTTCGGGCTGGAGGAGGCCCGCGACGCGCAGTGGCGGCTGGGCGACGGGGTGCGGCAGATGCTGGCGCGGCGCGGGGTCGTTTCGGTTGCGGCGCAGGGGTTCGGCGCGCCGGGCGTGGTTGTGGGCTATACCGATGACCCGGAGGTGCAGTCGGGCCGGGCCTTTGCCGCCGAGGGCATGCAGATCGCGGCGGGCGTTCCGCTGCAGGTGGGGGAGCCTGCGGGCTTCAGCACCTTCCGGCTGGGTCTTTTCGGTCTGGACAAGCTGCGGGACGTGGATGCCACGCTGGCCCGGATGGAGCCTGTCATCGACAAGGTGTTGGGCAAACCCAAGGCCGAAGCCGGTTAACGCAGGCCAAGGCCCATCTGCATCAGCAGGCGCCGTACCGGTGCCATGGAATAGAGCGCATCAAGCCCCAGCGCGCGGGCATCCCGCGCCAGCGGGCTGGAGGCCTGGCTTGCGCGGTTGAGCAGGTCGATCCCCTGTATCCGCAGGGAGACCTGTGGATGGCGCTTGCTGTGATAGGTTTCCAGCAAGGTGACGTTGCCCGGATCGATCCTGTCGGATTGCGCCAGTTCCAGCAAGGTCGCGAGGTCTGCAAGGCTCAGGTTCAGGCCCTGCGCGCCGATGGGTGGCAGCACATGCGCGGCCTCTGCGATGAGTGCGACCCGTTCACCGGACATCCGCGCCGCCTGTTGGCTGATGATCGGCCAGAGCGCGCGGGGACTGGCCAGCGTAAGCGGCCCGAAGATATGGCTGCTGCGGTCGGTCATCTCCGCTTCAAAGGCGGCGGGGTCCAGCTTTGACCGGCGGACCTGTTCCGGGCCGTCATCCATCCAGACCACAGCGGAGCAGGGCATGCCGCCCCGGTCCGGCAGGGGCACCAGCGTGAAAGGACCGCCCGTGCGATGCACCTCTGTCGAGACATCGTTGTGAGGAATGGGATGGGTGACAGCGAAGGCCAGCGCCTTCTGCCCGTAGCGGCGGGTGCTGACCGGGATGCCCGCAGCCTGCCGCATGGGGCTGTCGCGACCGTCCGCCGCCACGACGAGCCGCGTGCGGATACGGCTGCCGTCATCGAGTGTGACGCGCGCCTCGGTGGTGCGCGCCAGTAGACCGGCGGCGCCGACGCCGGGGCGGAACCGGACGGTGTCAAGCTCCCCCAGCCGGGCCACCAGCACGCGGCGCAGCAGCCAGTTGGGAAAATTCCAGCCGAAGGGTTGGTCCGATATATCGGCGGCATCGAATTCGCGTACAACGCGGGCGCGCCCGTCCTCCCCGCCCGCATCGATGATACGCATCACCTGCAGGGGGGCGGCCTCCGGCGCGAGCGCCTGCCACAGGCCCGCGGCTTCCAGCACCTGCCGGGCCGGTTGCAGCAAGGCGGTGGAGCGCATGTCGGCACCTGTGGCCTCGCCATCTGTCACCGGGGCCGCGGGATCGACGCAGAGGACCGAAAAGCCCGCGCTGCCGAAAGCCGCCGCCGCCGTTAGCCCGGCGATACCTCCGCCGGAAACCACAATGTCGAAATCTTCGGTCATACCGCCCACTTAGGGCGCAAGCAGGCGGAGGAAACCACCCAGATCATCGGTATGATACTGCACATGTTCGCCCGGGTCGCGGGCGGGGGACACATGCACGGTGCGCATGCCCATGGCGTGCGGCGCGGCAAGGTTGCGGGCGTCATCCTCGAACATGGCGGCACAAAGCGGATCGAGCCTGTCGGCGGCAAAGACCGTATCGAAGGCGGCGCGCTCAGGCTTGGGCAAAAAGCCCGCGTGTTCGACCCCGTAGACCGCATCGAAGAGACCCGAAAGCCCGCGGGCGGCCAGCACCCGTTCGGCGTAGGGCGCGCAGCCGTTGGTATAGACGATGCGCCGCCCCGGCAGGTCACGGATGCGCGCGGCAAGCTCGGCATCGGGCAGCAGGCTCTCCATCGAGATGTCATGCACATCCTCAAGGTAGGGCGCCGGGTCGACCCCGTGTTCTCGCATCAGGCCTGCCAGCGTCGTGCCATAGGTCTGCCAGTAATGCAGCCGCAGGCGATCCGCCTCCGCCCGGTCGACTTTCAGCGCCTCCATCACCCATGCGGTCATGCGTTGTTCGATCAGGTCGAACAGGCGGGCCGAGGGCGGATAAAGCGTATTGTCGAGGTCGAAGACCCAGGACGTGACATGTGAAAAGGCTTCTCGCGGCATGGTGCCGTGGTAGGCCGCCCCGCCGCGCCGCGCAAGGGCGGAGGCTTGCGCATATGGTCGCGGCGGGTAAGGTTGCGCCACTTGCAGGGACAGACAGATGACAGCACCGAAACCCGGATCGACCGACGCCTATTCCATGATCCTCGACGCGATCGACGTGGGGATCTATCGCCCCGGGGACCGGCTGGTGGAAAGCGAGCTGGCCGACCGCTTCGGCGTGTCGCGCACCCCCGTCCGCGAAGCCTTGCAGCGGCTCGAGACCCAGTCGCTGCTGGCGCGGGACGGGCGCAGCCTGATCGTGGCCTCATTGGATCACAACCAGATGGCGGAACTTTACGTGGTGCGCGGCGCGCTGGAGGGGTTGGCCGCCCGGCTTGCGGCGCGTCACGCCACCGCGGAGGAGGTCCGCGTCCTGCGGGAAATGGTGGAGGCGGACGACGCGCTCAAGGATCGTCCTGCGGCGCTGGCGCGGGCGAACCGGCGGTTCCACCGCCAGATACATCTCGCCTCGCACAACCGGTTCCTGGTGCAGCAACTCGACCTCGTGCATCGGTCTATGGCGCTGATGGCGACCTCCTCCCTCGCTGTGGAGGGACGCGGTGCGATTGCACAGGCCGAACACGACGAGATCGTGCGCCGGATCGAAGCCCGCGACGAGGACGGCGCGGATGCGGCGCTGCGCACCCATATCTCCGTCGCCTTCATGACCCGGTTGAAGCAAGAGGCGGCACAGTCGCAGGAGGCGGAGGAGTGACGCTGGCGCGGGGTACGCCCACCGCTTTTGGTGCCGTGTGCCGGGCGGCAGAGGGCAGGGCGGGGGAAAGCCCGTGCTGGGTCTTGTCCCAGTAGAACGGCGCCATCACGAATTCAGCCAATGCCTTGAACGCGGCTGCCGTCGCAAGGGTGAAGTACACCGGCAGCACCGGCACGAAGGCCAGCAGCCCGGGCCGCCCCGAATGCAGCGCCGCATAGGCCGCCATGCCGAGGTTCAGCACCTCGGCAAAGACGAAGAGCCCGATGAGCGCCAGCATCACTCCTTGCCCCAGCACATCGGCGGCGGGGTGGGGGATGCCGAAGGGCATGACCCAGAAGGACCACAACAGCGGCGCGAGCAGAAATTGCGAGAACGTCGCGAGGAAGAGCGTCTGCACCCCCAGAAACCGGAGCGCCCCCAGTTCGGACCAGAGGCGCGCCGGGCGGCGCATGTGCACGCACCATGTCACGAGAAAGCCCTTGAGCCAGCGCGATCGTTGCCTGACCCAGGGCCATGGCCGGGCCGTGGCTTCCTCAAAGGTGGCGGTGTGCATCAGTTCCGTCCGGTAGCCGTGCCGGGCGAGCCGCAGGCCCAGATCGGCGTCCTCTGTGACGTTATGGGCATCCCAGCCGCCCAGTTGCTCCAGCCGGTGGCGGCGGAAAAACAGCGTGGTGCCCCCGAGCGGCAGGACAAACCCCAGCCGCGCCAGTCCCGGCAGCAGCACGCGCCACCATGTGGCATATTCCAGCGTGAAGCAGCGGGTGATGAGGTTCCTGCCCGTATTNTAATAATCGAGCACACCCTGAAGGCAGGCGACATCGGGGGCGGCGCGGTGAAATTGCTGCACGACCCGTTCCAGCTGGTCGGGGGCGGGGGCGTCTTCGGCATCCCAGACCCCAATGATATCGCCCGCGCAGAAATTGAGCGCGTAGTTGAGCGCGCGGGGTTTCGTGCGTAGCCGCGACGCGTCCGGCACTTCCAGAACACTCATCCACGGCGGCAGGGCGGTGCACCGCAACGCCTCCCGGGTTACGGCGTCGTCCTGTTCCAGCACCAGCACCACGTCGAGCAACGATTTGGGATAGGTCAGACGCGTGAGCCGCTCAACGAGGTGGCAGGCGATATTCTCTTCCCGAAAGAGCGGCACCAGCACCGAAACCCGGGGCAGGCGGAAGCCATCGCCCCCGGGGGCGGAAGACGCAGGCCCTCCTTCGGCCTGCGCGGGCGCGGTCAGATGCGCCACGAAGGCCGCAGCCTTGAGTGCGACGCAGAGGGCGAGCGTCAGGCTGGCCCAGAGGATGCCCAATGCCAGCGTCCACCCCGGCGCGGCGGCGGCGCACAGGGCCAGCAGCGCCGCCAGCCCCCCGGCCCATGCGATGCGCCGACGGTGATTGACGGCCCATCCCCGGCAGCTTTCGGCGGCGGGAACGCGCGTCGCGGCGGCAAAGGCCAGTTCATCGCCATAGAGCCGACCGATCGTGCGCACGATATCTTCCTGCGTTGCCAGAACCGGGAGCATTCGCTGCCCCTCCGGCCCCATGCTGGCGCGCAGCTCGTCAAACAGGTCGGGCCTGTTGGTCGCCACAAGAAGCAGACCGTCCGCCTGTTTCCACGGGGTGACGCCGTGGCGCAGGCAGACGGAAACCGGCAAGCGGCGCGCAACGGAAATCTCGGGCGGCTTTCGGTCAAGGTCGATGACCCGCAGCCCGTTCTGCCGAGCAAGCCCCGCCAGCAGTTGGGCTTCGGTCAGCAATCCCTCAACCAGCAGCACTTCACCCAGCAGCCTGTCCATCCGGCGCTGCAGGATCAGCGCATGGGCAAGATCCGCCTGCGTGATATGCCCCAGTTCGACAAGGCATTGCCCCAGCGTCCGCGGCGGAGCCCGCGCCGCGCGCGCATTCGCGAGTTCCAGCGAGAGGTTGATCATGCGGACCTGCCAATTCCTTCAATGCCGAAGGAAGGTGGCAGAGCTTGGTTAATCGTCTCTTAATGCCCGGGAAGGCCGGAAGGGTCGAAGAGCCAGATCAGGCGGCGCGGTCGTCCATGGCGGCGGCGAACCTTTCAAACAGGTAATAGCTGTCCTGCGGGCCGGGGCTCGCCTCGGGGTGATGCTGGACGGACCATACCGGCCGCCCCTCCATCCGGATGCCGCAGTTCGACCCGTCGAACAGCGACACATGCGTTTCGCGCACCCCGGCGGGCAGGCTTTGGGAATCCACCGCGAAACCATGGTTCATCGAGGTGATTTCGACCTTGCCGGTGTCGTTGTCCCGCACCGGATGATTGGCCCCGTGATGGCCATGGCCCATCTTGACGGTCCGCGCCCCCAGCGCGATTGCCAGCATCTGGTGGCCAAGGCAGATGCCAAAAACCGGCAGCTCCGTCTTTTCCAGCACATCGCGGATCATCGGCACCGCGTAGGCGCCCGTGGCGGCCGGGTCGCCGGGACCGTTCGACAGGAAGACGCCGTCGGGGTTGTGGGCCATCACGTCCTCGTAGGTGGCGCTGGCCGGAAGCACCGTCACGTCGCAACCGGCGGAGGCGAGGCACCGAAGGATGTTGCGCTTCGCGCCGTAGTCCACCGCGACGACCTTGTGGCGGGGGTTGGTCTGCTCGGCAAAGCCTTCGGGCCAGGCCCAACGCATTTCATTCCAGCGATAGGATTGCGCGCAGGTGACATCCTTCGCGAGGTCCACGCCTTCCAGCCCGGCGAAGTCCCGTGCCGCCTTCACCAGTGCTTCGATATCGAAGTTGCCGGAAGGGTCATGGGCCAGCGCGGCATGGGGTGCGCCAGCCTGCCGGATCGCGCGGGTCAGGCGGCGGGTGTCCACACCTCCGATAGCGATGCGTCCGCGCCCCGCCAGCCAGTCCGACAGGTGCTGCGTCGCGCGCCAGTTGCTGGGCTCGGTCGGCATCCATTTGACGACCATGCCCGCCGCGACCGGATCGCCGGTTTCGTCGTCCTGCGGGTTGGTGCCCACGTTGCCGATGTGCGGGAATGTAAAGGTAACGATCTGACCGGCGTAGGAGGGATCGGTCATGATCTCCTGATAGCCGGTCATGGAGGTGTTGAAGCAAAGCTCGGCCACGGTCTGGCCGGTGGCGCCGAACCCCATGCCGTAGAAGATTGAACCGTCCGCGAGGGCGAGGCAGGCGGTCGGGCGGGAAGCGGGCGCGGACATGGGGCAGACTCCGGCGAATGGAAAGGGGGCAAACGGGGCGCAATCTAGTTGGGGCGCCAGCCGGGGTCAAGGGGCCGGGCGATCATATAAAACTAGCGAAATCATCATCTTATCTGAACGCGCAGGTATAGTTGCCTCGCAGGGAGTTCAGGGTGCAGGCAGGTCCGGCCCCTCGTCCAGCGGTGCCATCAGGTCGACGATCTGGTCGCG
>NZ_LWGH01000208.1:0-8968 GCF_001635395.1 Sulfitobacter sp. HI0129
CCACCCACGCCGCCTTCGCCCTCAAGGCGCTCCCCGCCCTCACCACGCGCCCCGACCAGATCAAGACCCTCCGCCAAACCATCCTCAACCTCGCCGTCCGCGGAAAACTGGTGGAACAGGATCCGGCGGATGAACCGGCGTCTGATTTGTTGGAGCAGATTGCTGAAGACCGTGACCGGCTTTCAAAAAAAGGTGAGATAAAGAAGCAAAAGCCAATCCTACCCTTGGACGACAGCGAAGTGCCCTACGAAGCCCCGGAAAATTGGCAGTGGGCTCGTTTCAATGAGATTGCAGCGATCCAATCGAACTTGGTATCCCCCAAAGGCTACCCCGATATGCCGCACATCGCGCCGGACAACATCGAAGGGTGGACAGCAAGGCTTCTTCCTTATGTCTCAGTGAAAGAAGCGGGCGTGTTCAGCGGCAAACACAGCTTCTCCGCCGGCTCTATCCTCTATTCCAAAATCCGCCCCAACCTCGCCAAGGTGACAATTGTCGATTTTGATGGCCTATGTAGCGCGGACATGTATCCAATCCGAGCACACATTCACCGCGAGTTCCTGGTGAAGTTCATGATCACTCAGGCCTTTGTCGATCAATCGGTTTCCGAAGACAACCGCGTGGCCATGCCGAAGATCAATCAAGCTGCGCTGTCCAATATTTTGATCCCGGTTCCACCCCTCGCCGAACAACACCGCATTGTGGCCAAGGTCGATGCCCTCATGGCCCTCTGCGACCGGCTGGAGGCCGCCCTGACCACCACCGCCACCTCCCGCACCCGCCTCCTCGAATCGCTTCTCCACGAGGCGCTGGAGCCCGTGACCGACACCCTGGAGGCCGCCGAATGACCTTTCGTCACTGGACGCACTACCGATCTTGACCCTTCGCCACGGTGAAAGTGTGAACAAAGTGCCGGATAATCGAAATGGGAGACAGGGTTACAAGAACAAAAAGTCATGGGCTTCGATGCCGGGAACGGTAGAGTACTTGCACTTGATGTAGAGGCGTCCAACCTGAACACCGTGAAAATCTGGATTGAGCCGCCAGCACCTCCCACCATTCCGAGCATATCCTTTCTGCCTCCGAAGGAAAGCCACGACCTACACCGCGATGTCTTGTCCGCCTTGAGCAGGAAAAAAGGGATCTACCTGCAAGCGCATGACAGGGACGCCTTTGTGCAGCTCTTGAATTGGTATTCTTGAAAAACGGGAGGGCTGAGTAATGATGGCGCACGGGCTTGAGATAATAGATTTCAAAGCGGCATTCCAACGCTTCCAATCCCTGATCACCGCCTTCGACGCCCCATTCACGCGGTTTGATGAGGGCTTGATCGTCGCATGGGAAAGCTACAAGCCCCGCGTCCGTGCCGAAGCCCTGACCCGCCTCGACGCCGACAGCTGGACATAAGATCAGATCGGGTCCGGTAGCATCGTCGCCAAGGTGATCGACGCCATCGAAATCCAGGCCACCCACGGCGATGTGACGAACAACATGGTGTTCTGGCAGAACCGTTACGGCCACGCCAACCGAGAACACCGCGCCTTGATCGAAGCCGCCGCGACGGGAACCGGGCTCCAAACCCTCGAACGCCTGCTGTTTCAACTTTTTGGCACGGTCCGCGACGAGAGGGACATCTTTGAAGAACTGAGCGAGGCCGTCGGCGCGAAATACCCCCTGATTGCCTATCTATTCTTCCTGAAGGACATTAATCGTTTCATGCCGATCCAGCCGACAGGGTTTGACAGGGTATTCGGGGAAATCGGTTTGGAATTCCGTACCCTGCGTCAGTGCAATTGGAGCAACTATTCACAGTTCAATGCAATCTTAGATGATCTGCGCACCCCGATTGCAAAGCAGGCTGATCTGGACGGAGCCCGCCTAATTGACGCCCATTCCCTACTTTGGGTGTTTTCCACATTGCCACGCATGGAAGCGAGGGGCGAACTTCCCGATGGCGCCAAAACCAGTGAACGTCATCTCGGCGCACGCGAGAAATCCATTGCCGACGCCGAGTTGGACAAGCTGATCCGAGACCTGCTTAAGATCCAGGAAGACCGCTGCGCCATCACCGGCCTACCCTTTCAGTTTCAAGGCGCACAAACAGACGACAACATGCTGCCCTCCCTCGACCGGATTGACAGCAATGGGCACTATGCCCGGGACAACCTGCAGATCGTGTGCCGCTTCATCAACTTCTGGAGGCAGGCACCTGACGACACTGAGTTCCGACGGCTGGTCTAATTGGTCCGAGATGTCGGGAGGGCCTGAGGCCTGTAAGAGGAGGAGGCAATCTGACCATTGGATGCACAGTATGACCAAACTCCTAAACAGAACTTTGGAGTGCCCCAGACGGCAGCATTTCCACCTCTAAGGGCGGTTTCCGGACCTTCGCTGCGCTCTGTGTGAATGGCGGCTAATGCGCACATTAATCAATTCGTGCGCTTACAGTATCGGATGCTCATTGAGACTTGCATCGTGGACCGCCCGGTTTGCGATGACGATACCGGTGAGAACCGCACACTTGGAAATTACATTCCAGCCAAGCCTTTTTGAGAACAGCGGAGAGGAAGTCGGCCACGGTAGCGGCGGGATGACCCCGATACGTGAGGTGTAAAAGTCGTCCACCATAAAGCCTTTCTGGCTGCAGGGAGACTGGGAGGATTTTCACTGTGGTATTGTATCGGAAGGTTCGGTTGGCCTGTGCAGAGGTGCTTTTCCAAAGAGTCTATCGGCTTTCACCTGCCATCCACTTTGAGTCGCTTGGTTCAGCTCATTCACGGTGTCCACATAGTCACTCCTTTAACCGACACAAGCCCATCTATTAGGAACGCGACGCTGTATTGGGCCCGCGTCGACGCGACATAGAATGCATTTACAGCTTTGTCCGTTGTGCCGGATTCTAATGGGGCACGGTTACCGCGCAAAAACATCATTTGTGGTTCCGTCGGAAGGATGAGCGTCCTCGCAAATGTCATGCCTTTGGCTTGACCGAAATTGAATGCTTCACGCCCTACGCAATATTGAACTCCTGAGTTGATACTATGCCTCAAAATCGTAGGGTTGAAGTATTCTTGGTACGCCCGAAAGTGCTTGGGGTTTACTGCGAATACACCGATGTGCTTCGCGTTTTCTTCAGAGATGGATGGCAAAGCAACCTTGGAGCCGGTGGGAGGATAGCCTGAGCCCTCATGTATTAAATCGGAGAACTCGCAAATTTCCAGTACAGAGCGACGACTGAAGTTCATTGAAACTTCAGTGAAGCCCAATTCTTTGAAACGTGCTCGCTTGTCAGAGTTGGTTTTTGGATGTTTCTGAGCGTTTGCCGTCTGGTAAATCGTCTGCCTGAAGTCACCCACACATGTAATGTCGAGGCTTTCGCTTGCCGACAGTGATTTGAGCACCTCAAAATCCCAACCAACAAGGTCTTGTACTTCGTCAATGAATACTGTGTCGTATATTTCCTCCAGTCGCTCAGCAGCACTGCCAAACTTAATGGTTCGACGGCCTTGTTTTCGCGTAACCTTAGATTCTTCTGCGATACGACAAGCAAGCTTGGAAAGATAAGTGGAATGTGCCTTATGCCCTGGATCAGTCACAAAGTGCATATGGTTGTATTTTCCTGATGAGTGTTTTTCAGATCTCCCCTTAATTGTATATCCGCTTCTCTTGTGAGGGTCGGTTTCATTAAAGTTGAGTCCCGCCACCCTGTTCTCAAGGATGTGGGACTGATACGGCCTGATCATGTCCTCCAGTAAAAATGTGAACCACCCTTTTACTGCTATTTCCCCAGGGACCGCTCCAAGGGCTTTGGATATTCTCTTGATAATTTGCTTTTGGTTGCAATCTGTGTAGGTGAGAATTAGCGAGCGTTTCTTTTGCCGGTAGTTGGAAATGGCCTCGTTTATAATGCGCTCTGACTTGCCCGCTCCTGCACAAGCTATGACTAACTGCCTACGCAAAATCCAATGCCTCATTGATGTAAGATGGCGCTTTGAAATCTTGGTTGGTTTCGAACATCCGCATTGCGGAGTCCACCTTCTTCCCGCCCGTGTCTTTTCCCGAAAACCAATTGATGATAAATGACTTACGATCTGCAACGCCCCCTTTATCGTAATCCTTATAGGTTACGGTTGAGAGGACTATTTTTGCAAAACCGTCCAGCTCCTTCTGTGAATTGGCGTTTGCATCAACGAAGGCTGGCTCCAAAGAGAAAATTTTATCGTCTCTTGGAGAAAAAATCTTAATTGCGCTATAGCCTTTATAGGGTGCCATCCAGCCATCGATATTTTTCGACCAATCTCCGTCGTTGTCTTTAATGACATGAACAGAGTTTCCCAAGTGCAATGCAATATTGAGGTAGTTCTTAAATCCAATTCCCCGAACTACGATGATGTCGATCCCATCCTCCTCGGGCAGCCGCTTCCATTTATCAAGATACAGCTTTTTTAATATGAGCTCTTCCGAGGGCCCCTCTACCAAGATTACTTTCGGACTCAGCACAACTCGAAGCGTGTCAAACCCTGGAAATCTCTTCAGGGTCTTGACAGTGCCCTTGTCGACTTCATGCAGCCTCTTATAGTTTTCACCTTGTAGGCATATTTTTTCGAAACTGAGTTTGTTTAGAACGTACGAGCTATGGGTTGTAATAAATATCTGCTGGCCTTTGTGTTTGTCTTCAATAAACTTGACCAGCTTGACCAAATTCATGTGTGACAAATGAATTTCCGGCTCTTCGATCATAACTACATTAGCGGCATTGGATTTCCTCCAAAGCGCTAATTTCATTTGGACTTGGTGCTGTTCACCCTTTCCGATCTGCGAGAACGGCACGCGATCCAGGGTGAGTTGCAAGTTATTCTCCCAGCTGGTTTGCGGAGAGCTTTCAATTGAGAACTCGAGATTCTTTACGGTTATGTCATTGGATTTATCAAGATCGCTATTCACCTTGACTACATTCGGTTCGCTGTCGAAATTCTTTTTTAGCTGGCGGTAACTTGTGTTTAGGAGTGTTTTATCCTCCTTTGCAAGCGCAGTGTCCAAGATGTCGGAAATATATCGGCGAGCACCCTGTGAAGGGTGCAGTGTGGTCGGGTCCACGAATAGACATGTTATCAATTTGTTGTAAGGTGTCAGCTTCTCCCAGGAGAAAGCGTACCACTCTACCTTGTAGAATTCTATTGGCAGGGATGTTATGCCGCCAAGGTTCTTGGAGTAGTTTAGGTAGGCCGCAGATAGGTCTGGGTCGAAGCAAATCCTTACATATAGACCAGGGCAGTTCAGGCCCTTACTGTTATTGGTACCCTTGAGGTCGCTTCCTTCATCAAGATATGCCTCGATTAGAATCTCGGGAAAAGAACTCTGATCTTTAGGGCTGGAAAGGAAGTCTTGAACAGCTTCCGCATTGAAAAGGTCCGAAGAAAGAACTGTGGAAATCGGTTTGCCCCGATGTCGAAGATTGAGGCAAAGTTCTATGGCCTCAAGTATTGTGCTTTTGCCGCTTTCGTTGTCGCCTACGATGATGTTGATGTCAGGGTTAAAATCAAACTCTTGCTGTCTGATCTTCTTAAAATTTTTTACAAAAATTTTATCCACACGCATATTCTGACTTCACCTTGAGCTTCCAGCTTGCGGGGGATTTCTATTGACTTAGCTCCTTCCCACACGTTCAGGGCATGTTAGGGGAAGTTGGCGCAGCCCGCAATTGTAGTGGTGGAATGTTGTCAGGTGTTTGCGCGGTGCAGGCGGTTACACCTATTTGAAAGCAACCGAGCGTTTTCACACTGTCCAGATACCTGGGTAGGTGAGTGATAGCCTGATAAGCTCTTGTCGCATCGCGTCGCACAACTGTGATTTCAAGAGGGGACGTTATGGCGGGTAAGTCGGCGGGTGAGAACGGCGGCGGAAAAGTTGGCCAAGGTAGCGGCGGGATGATCCTGACGCGTGGTGTCCCGAAACGCCGTTTCCTGCTCGTCCAGGATGGCCCGGAAACGATTGTCTACAATTGGTCCCCTCGGCGCATGCGGTTTGACCCGGTTCTACAGCCAGAGCTGCTTTCTCCGGATCCACGCCTGCAGTGTTCGCCGCTACCGAATTTTCTATCTGGGATTCCCCTTATCTCTATTGTGAAGTCGTGACCGCTTTGGGCTTGCACCCGTCTTCGATCTGAGCCTAAGGCCAAACGCATCTTTCTTCACCAGCGGTTGGATGCCGTCGACGGGTTAGTTGAACATCTGAAGGTATGCCAGCGCCTTTCTGCATTTATAAAGATTCCGAGCAAAGCGTGGCTCTTAGAAGGTTGCTCGCCGTCAGTCTTATGCAGAACATATATTTTAGATGCCCGCTTCCTGAAAGCTGCACTGCAGCGGCGCGATGCCATGCGAACGGCTTGTGTGGATGGCTCCTGCATTGCAAGGGATTTCTGTGATCGCGATGGTCTGTCAGTACAGTCGTGTGTCCGGCCTGTTTACGTGACGGTTGCCACTGGCCCTGATGAGTTCCGCAAGCGAGGTTCCTATCGGCTAAACGACCTCTGGGGGCCGCGACATTCGTCGGAGTGTCCTTGCTCTTGGTTGACTTCGTTTCGCATCATCACATCAAACGTCTTGCATCTCTGGGCAGGATCAAGCGATCGGCTGCCGGTATTCCTCTCGTTTCGTCAGAAGCGCCCAGATGATCCGGGCGGATTTGTTGGCCATGGCGACCGTGGCCAACCTGAATGGTTTCTCAGCCAGTAATTTTGCCGTCCAGGTGTCAGCTTTCCCCGGTTTGTTCCTGGCCATCAGCGCCCGTGACGTCATGCCGACGATCAGCAGCTTTCGGATATATCGATCCCCCTTCTTGGTGATGCGGCCAAGCCGCTCTTTGCCACCACTGGACTTGTTCAGCGGTGTCAGACCCAGCCAAGCGGCGAGATCACGCCCTGTTTTGAATTGCTTTGCGTCGCCGATGGTGGCGACAATGGCGGAGGCCGTGATGGGGCCGACCCCCGGCATGCGCATCAGTCGCCGTGCATCAGCATCGAGCCATGCATGTTGTTCGATCAGTTTGGTCAGCCCTTCGATGCGCGCATTGAGACCATTCAGCTGATGGCACATCACTCCGAGAATGCCGTCTGCGATCTCGGGCATTTCCAACTGTTCTTCAGTCCCATGCTCGCGGGCAAACTTCGACACGGCCTCGATGCCCGTTGGCAGGATGTGCCCGAACTCCCGCAGGATACTGCGGATCATGTTCACGACCTGGGTGCGCTGGCGCACGACGAGATCCCGGACACGATGGATGGCCAGAACAGCTTGCTGATCTTCTGATTTGATCTCGACAAACCGCATGGTGGGGCGACGCACGGCTTCACAGATCGCTTCGGCATCCGCCGCATCCGTCTTACCACGCTTCACATAGGGCTTTACGTAGGCAGCTGGCATCAGCCGGACATCATGGCCCAGCTTGCGCAGCTCTCGGCCCCAATGATGCGCAGAACCACAGGCTTCCATGCCGACCACACATCTCGGCAAAGTCTCGAATAATGCCAAGAGCTTCGCCCGTTTGATCTTCTTATTGAGGATCTTGCGCCCAGTGGGCGAAACGCAGTGTACTTGGAAAACGTCCTTGGCCAAATCCAGGCCCACGGTCTTTACTGTCATTGGGTGGCTCCTTTCCTTGCGGTCGATGACAACTGCACTTTGACACGTTCGATGCCGGTGGAGCAGGAGCCATCCACCTCATCCGGTAAGGGCCGCAAGCGGCTCTCTCGAAAAGCCCCAAACAGAGAGCATGGAACATGCTATCGCATAGCAGACTTACTTTCACCTCCGCTGTCTGCCGAATGTCGCACTGGATCAGCAAGCGTTCCAGATTGCCTAAGACTCAGAGCGCCTCTCGTTTCTACCGCGCCGCGGCCAGCGTTTCGTCGCGCGGGTTTCCGGCGGGGCTGTCGGGAAGGAGTTTGAAAAGGTGGTGCTCCTGCTGCGGATCCCGGGTGGCAGCGAATGCAAATTCAGTTTGAGTAGTAAGTAGCGAATGCCAGCGGGAATGGGCAAAGCGCCTGAAAGTGCTTCGCAACCTTGCGCACTTCTTCATGCGACAGTCCCATCTCGTTTACGAACGACAACTGAAGCTCTGGAGAGACCTCAGAGAAGAATGCAAATGCTGGCCCACTGTTAGACTTAGCGGCACAAATGTCCGAAATCGCATCAGCAAGTTCAAGAGCGGAAAGCCTCGTACGATGCGGAGCGTTTACAGTTCCGAGAACCATAGGTGCGATTCGCAACTTCATTCATTCCCTTGCTATATTGTAAGTATCTGCGCCTGTTCTTGGCCTGCAAATCACCGTAGGGCTTCTCTTTCAGTAAGGGTCCGCACTACGCAAGAAAACATATTACATGAATGCGCACGGGGCCATAGGGCAGACGCATTGCGATCGAGCGGTCAACGACGCATGAATTGTGGCTCGCAATGAGACTTTCGGCGCTCCACGCATCAGTCGAAACTGGATGATCCATCAGGGCCCCATTAACGCAAAAGCCACTAACGCTCATTAAGGTTGCCGCGGAGTCGTGGAACCAACGAATTGCGATCCCTTCATTCGGAGGTAGCGTTTACGCGGCGCATAAGGATGTGCACCCACTTACGATCGAACAACACCAAGCTGCATTTCCTTAGTCACCCGACGAGGCAAAGCCCCGGTGAATGGCGCTTCAAGACGCGCCCAACAGCGTGGGACACCGACCTTACAAGCTTTTGGATTCTATAGGCTTTGCTGAGAGAAGGCGTGGGACACTGTATCATTAGAAATCAACTACTTACGATCAGGGTTCGTTTCCCCTACGGGCTGCCACTTTTCCTTTGCATTTTGTCTTACAGGTAAGGTTGCGGTTTCCGTTTGCCCAACTACCGAAACGTGCGGATAGCTCAGGACGCGACCGACCACGCCGCCGGGGCGTCCAAGCGAGGTCACGGCCAGCCCCTTCAG
>NZ_LWGH01000209.1:0-9632 GCF_001635395.1 Sulfitobacter sp. HI0129
TCCCCGAAATTTACCGCGAGATCGCGCGGTTCAAGGCCGTGACGCTGCGCGGTGCCGAAGCCCCCGTAGAAGAGCGCCGCCAGGCGCTCGAAGCACTGGCCCAGCCCGGCGCGCCCCTGCGCCTGCTGGCGATCGAGCAACTGGCGCTGGTGGATATCGAAGAGGGCAATGCAGAAGCCGCCATCGCGCGCTATCGGTCCATCCTCGACGATGCGGAGCTCACCCCGGACTTGCAACAGCGTGCGCTACAGGTGATTGTGGCGCTGGGCGGGGAACCCGACGCCGAGGCTGTCGCGGCAGCCGATGTCGAGACCGCCGCTGAACCGACGCAATGATCCGCCCCGGAGCGGCATCCGTCACGGCACAGGCAAAGCGAGCAGGATCATGAACGATATTTCCTCCACCCGGACCGCCCCCGCCTGTCCGACCAACGGGCAGGGTGCTTCGCGCAGGGGCCTGCGCCTCATGGGCGGGACGCTGGTTGCCGCCCTGCTGCTGGGGGCATGCTCCGAAAAGGAAGTCTATCTTCCCGGCAAGCGTGAAGACATCCGCTCCGTCCTGCGGTCGGGGACGGGCCAGCCGCAGGATATCGTGGACACGGATACGCCGAACCGGGCGCAGGCCATTTCGCTTCCCCCCGCGCAGGTCAACGCAGACTGGACCCATACCATCGGCACCCCGCGTTACCGCGTGCCGCATCCGGCGCTGAGCGCGACGCCCCGCCTTGCATGGAGCGCCGATATCGGCGCAGGCGACAGCCGCAAGCTGCGCATCACCGCTGATCCGGTGGTGGCGAACGGGCGCATCTACACGCTGGACGCGGGCGCGCGGGTCACGGCCACCTCGACCTCCGGCGCGACGCTCTGGTCGCGGGATCTGACCCCGGCCACGGATGCACAGGGCCAGGCCACGGGTGGCGGGCTCGTGGTCGAGGGTGGAACGCTTTATGTGTCCTCCGGTTTCGGCATCCTCGCCGCGCTCGATGCCGCCACCGGCGCACAGCGTTGGCAGCAGGAGTTGGACGCGACAGGCTCCGGCACGCCGACAGTCTACGGCGATCTGGTCTATCTGACCGCTGGCGATGACACGGGCTGGGCGGTTGAAAAGTCCAACGGGCGCATCGCATGGCAGATCGGCGCCAGCACCGACATCAACAATGTGCTGGGTGCGCCCGCACCCGCCGTTACCGATACTTTCGCCATCTTCGGCTTCGGCTCGGGCGAGGTGAAAGGCGTGTTCCGGCAGGGTGGCGTGGGCCGCTGGGATACAGCGGTCGTGGGCAGGCGCCCGGGGCGGGCACTCGCCAGCGTGTCGGATGTGACCAGCGCGCCGGTGGTTTCGGGCAATACCGTCTATGTCGGCAATCAGTCCGGGCGGCTCGCCGCGCTGGACATCGACAGCGGCGACCGGCGCTGGACGGTCAAGGAAGGTGCGGTAGGCCCCGTGCTGCCCGTGGGCGGCAGCGTTTTTGCGATCACGGATCTGAACCGCTTGGTACGTCTCGACGCGGCGACGGGTGCGCGCATCTGGAGCGTGGCCTTGCCCTATTTCGTCAAGGACAAGCCGAAGCGGCAGTCGGAGATCCACCCCAACCACGGCCCGATCCTTGCGGGGGGGCGGCTGATCGTCGCGTCGGGTGACGGCTTCCTGCGCAGCTATGACCCGGTGAGCGGCGCGTTGACGGGCAGCGTGGCGCTGCCCGGTGGTGCCACGACGGCGCCGGTTGTCGCAGGCCGCACGCTTTACGTGGTCTCCGCCGACGGGCAACTGCACGCTTTCCGTTGACCGGCAAATGAGCTAAGGCGCAGGTTCCATCCGGCCTTCGGGCCAATCCGGAGCCTGTGCGCCATGTCCTTTACCCTCGCCATCGTCGGCCGCCCGAACGTCGGCAAATCAACCCTGTTCAACCGGCTGGTCGGCAAACGGCTGGCGCTGGTGGATGACCAGCCCGGGGTGACCCGAGATCTGCGCGAAGGTGCGGCGCGGCTGGCCGACCTGCGGTTCACGGTGATCGACACCGCCGGGCTCGAAGAGGTCACGGACGACAGCCTTCAGGGCCGGATGCGCAGGCTCACCGAACGGGCCGTCGACATGGCCGATATCTGCCTTTTCATGATCGATGCGCGGGTGGGGGTGACCCCTTCCGATCTGGTGTTTGCGGATATCCTGCGCAAGCGGTCCGCGCATGTGATCCTTGCGGCCAACAAGGCCGAAGGGGCCGCCGCCGATGCCGGCGTGATCGAGGCCTATTCCCTGGGTCTTGGCGAACCCGTGCGCCTGTCTGCGGAACATGGCGAGGGGCTCAATGACCTTTACACGCAACTCATGCCGCTGGCCGATGCCTTCGCCGAACGGGCGGAAAGCGACGCCCCTGAAACGGATGTGGACCTGACCGAGGAAGAGGCCGAAGAGACCGAGGATATGCCGGTGCCCACCGCGGCCAAGCCGCTTCAGGTCGCGGTCGTGGGGCGCCCCAACGCTGGCAAATCGACGCTGATCAACCAGATACTCGGCGAAGACCGCCTGCTGACCGGGCCGGAGGCGGGTATCACGCGCGATGCGATCTCGCTCCGGACGGACTGGCAGGGGGTGCCCATGCGCATCTTCGATACTGCCGGGATGCGCAAGAAAGCCAAGGTGCAGGAAAAGCTGGAAAAGCTCTCGGTCAGCGACGGTCTGCGCGCCGTCAAGTTCGCGGAGGTCGTCGTGGTACTGCTGGATGCCGAGATCCCGTTCGAGCAGCAGGACCTGCGTATCGCCGATCTGGCGGAGCGCGAAGGCCGCGCGGTCGTCATCGCGGTGAACAAATGGGACATCGAGGAAGACCGGCAGGGCAAGCTGAAGGCGCTGAAGGAAAGTTTCGAGCGGCTTCTGCCGCAGTTGCGCGGCGCGCCGCTGATCACCGTCAGTGCCAAGACGGGCCGGGGGCTCGACCGGCTCCATGCCGCAATCATGCGCGCCTATGAGGTCTGGAACCGCCGCGTCACCACCGCGCAGCTCAACCGTTGGCTTTCCGGCATGATGGAGGCGCATCCGCCCCCCGCGCCGCAGGGCAAGCGGATCAAGCTGCGCTACATGACGCAGGCCAAGACGCGCCCGCCCGGTTTCGTCGTGATGTGCAGCCATCCCGACAAGGTGCCGGAAAGCTACAATCGCTATCTTGTCAACGGCTTGCGGCTCGACTTTGACATGCCGGGCACGCCCATACGGCTGTGGATGCGCGGCCAGTCTGATGCGAATCCCTACAAGGGCCGCAAGAAGGCCGCGCCCTCCAAGCTGCGCAAACATACCGAAGGCCGGCGCAGCGACCGCTAGGAAGGCCGCTCAGCCGGTGCGGAAGGCGCGTAGCATGGGCACCAGCATCACGACCGCGCCGCCTGCCGCGACGGCCGCCACGATCGTATCCGCTTCGTAGGTGGCGACGATCACGGCTATCAGCGCCCATATCACGGCGAGGCCATAGGTGGGCGTTCGGCGCAGGGCGGCCTGCACGAAGGCACCGACCACGATGGCAAGCCCCAGGAAAACGATGGCCGCCATCGTGCGGTCCAACACCCCGTAGCCCGCCGCAACCACGCCCAACGACACGCAGGACGCCGCACTCAGCCAGCCTGCATAGAGCCCCACGGGTGCGGCCCCCCAGAGCGGGTCTTGTGCCGGGGCGAGGAAAAGGGCCGCCAGCGCGGTGAGCAGCATCGCCCAGATCAACACGGTGGCCCAGACCGGGCTGAGCACCGCCACGGCCAGCCAGCCGGTGCCGATGGCGAGCGAAAGGCAGAGCGGTTTTCGCATGTCATGCCACTGCGGGTCGCGCGGGGCCTTCCAGAGGCTCCATCCCGCCCCCGCGATCAGCCACGCATAGATCAGCCCCCAGATGGCAAAGGCATAGCCTGCGGGCTGTACTGCCGGGTCTTCCTGCGGAATGGGGAACTGGTCCGGGTCGAACCCGGCGAAGCCCTCCACCAGAAGGGGGGAGGCCGCAAAACTGATGCTGAGGAGGAGGGTAAGGACCGCGAGCGCGGTTCGCTGGGGATAGGTCATGGGAGGCCTTTCAAGCGGCTGGGCGCGCGGTTGGCCGCGCGCGCTGCTCTACCTTCGCGGATATGACCAGCCTTGGCAAACGCCGCGCCGCCGCAGTCGGCGCGGCGGAAAGCCCGTCAGGCCAACGCGCCGTTGGCGTCCAGTGTCAGCTTGCCGCCGAGATAGGGGGCCAGAGCCTCGGGCAGCTTGACCGACCCGTCGGCCTGCTGGCCGTTTTCCAGAACCGCGATCAGGCAGCGCCCGACCGCAAGGCCCGAGCCGTTCAGCGTATGCACGAAACGCGGCTTGCCCCCGTCGGCGGGTTTGTAGCGCGCGTTCATACGGCGGGCCTGAAAGTCCCCGGTGGTGGAGACCGAGGAAATCTCGCGGTAGCTGTTCTGGCCGGGCACCCATGCTTCGATGTCATAGGTCCGGCGTGCGCCGAACCCCATATCGCCGGTGCAGAGGATCACGGTGCGGTAGGGAATGCCCAGTCGCTCGAGAATATCTTCGGCGCAGCGCAGCATCCGCTTTTGTTCGGCATCCGACTCCTCGGGCAGGGTGATGCTGACCATCTCCACCTTTTCGAACTGGTGCTGGCGCAACATCCCGGCGGTGTCGCGCCCGGCGCTGCCCGCTTCTGAGCGGAAGCACAGGGTATGCGCCGTCAGGCGGCGGGGCAGGGCGGTTTCTTCCAGCACCTCGTCAGCCACCGAATAGGTCAGCGGCACTTCGGAGGTGGGCACCAGCCAGTAGCCATCGGTCGTCTGGTAGCTGTCGTCGCCGAACTTGGGCAGCTTGTCGGTGCCGTACATCGCCTCGGCCCGTACCAGCACAGGCGAATTCACCTCTGTCAGGCCGTTGGCGTCCACATGCGTGTCCAGCATGAATTGCGCCAGCGCCCGATGGATCCGCGCGACCGCGCCCTTGAGCATGACGAACCGCGCGCCCGAGGTCTTGCCAGCGGTGGCGAAATCCATGGACGGGGCGACGCCTGCGATCTCGAAATGTTCCTTGGGCGTGAAGTCAAAGGCGGGCTGTTCGCCCCAGCGGTTCACTTCGACGTTGTCGTTTTCATCCGCCCCGTCGGGCACGTCGTCGGCCGGCGCATTGGGAATGCGGGCCAGCATGTCCGTCAACTGTGCGTCCAGCTCCTTTGCCTCGGCGGACATGGCCGCGATCTCGGCCTTCTTGTCGCCCACGAGCTTGCGCAGCCGCTCGAACTCCGCCTCGTCCCCGCTCGCCTTGGCCGCACCCACCTGCTTGGAGGCCGCGTTCTGTTCGGCCTGCGCGGCCTCGGCGGCGGCGATCTTGCCACGCCGCGCCTCGTCGAGGCTCAGGATCTCGGCGGACATCGGTGCCTCGTCCCGGCGCGCCAGCGCGTCGTCGAAGGCCTTTGGGTTCTCACGGATGGCGCGGATATCGTGCATGGGAGCGTCCTTGGAAACGAGTCGGTCGCGGGCCTTATGCCTCAAAGCGCGCCGCTATGACAGATGCGCCTTGCCCCGCCCTCCGGCCCCAGGACGGCGCGGCAGGGAGGCTGGGCCGCGCCCTCCTTCTCGCCTTGCAAACCCCCCGGGCGGGGCATAGGTTCTGGCGAAATTCGCGATTGGGCCTTGGTCCCGCGTTCCAATGCCAGAAGGACCCCCCATGGAAGGTATTCAACAGTTCATCCCGCTGATCCTGATCTTTGCGATCATGTACTTCCTTCTCATCCGTCCCCAGCAAAAGAAGCTGAAGGACCATCAGGCCATGGTCGCGGCGCTGCGGCGGGGCGATCAGGTCGTCACGCAGGGCGGAATCATCGGCAAGGTCGTGAAGGTGAAGGATGACGGCGAGCTGGAGGTCGAGGTGGCCGAAGGCGTCAAGGTTCGCGTGGTGCAATCCACCATCGCCACCGTCCTGTCAAAGACCGAACCGGCCAAGTAAAGGCCCGCCCCGGCCGCAACGAAAGAAGGCGGAACCATGCTACAGATCGACCTGTGGAAGCGCGTGCTGATCGTGCTGACCTGCGCATTGGGCCTTTGGCTCGCGCTGCCCAACGCCTTTTACGGCCCGGTGGAGCAGCACAACGACGCGGTGAAGGCGATCGAGGTATCGGGCAATTCGCCCGATCTGGCGGCCCAGCGTGCGCTTTGGCCCGAATGGATGCCCTCGGGGCTGGTCAACCTCGGGCTCGACCTGCGGGGCGGTGCGCATCTGCTGGCGGAGGTCCGGGTCGAAGACGTCTATGAAAACCGGATCGAGGCGACATGGCCGGAGGTGCGCGACTCGCTGCGCAGCCTGACGCCGGTGCGGCGGCTGGAGTCGCCGGGCGAAGTGCTGCGCGTGCGACTCAACGACGCGGATAAGATGGCCGAAGCCCTGCAGATCGTGCGCGAACTCGCCCGCCCGGTGCAGACGCTGACGGGCGCGGGCGCCAACGACATCGAGGTTTCGGGCAGTGACGGGGTGATCACCGTCGTGCTGTCCGAAGCCGAAAAGCGCGCCACGGACGAGCGCACGATGCAGCAGTCGCTGGAGATCATCCGCCGCCGTATCGATGCCGTGGGCACGCGGGAGCCGACGATCCAGCGGCAGGGTGCGGACCGTATCCTGATCCAGGTACCGGGCATCGGGTCGGCATCGGATCTCAAGACGATCATCGGGACCACGGCGCAGCTGACCTTCAATCCGGTCGTTTCCCGCGGCAGCGACGAGACCGCCAATCCCGGCATCGGCAACGAACTTTTGCCCGCGGCGGACGAACCCGGTGTCTTCTACACCATTGAATCCGCGCCGGTGGTCACGGGCGAAGAGCTTGTGGATGCCCAGCCCGCCTTCGACCAGAACGGCGCGCCTGCGGTCAACTTCCGTTTCAACACCTCCGGTGCGCGGAAATTCGGGGATTACACGGCCGAGAACATCGGCTCCCCCTTTGCCATCGTGCTGGACGACGAGGTCATCAGCGCCCCGACGATCCAGAGCCATATTCCCGGCGGTTCCGGCATCATCACCGGTCGCTTCACGGTGGAGGAATCGACCAACCTCGCCGTGCTGCTGCGGGCGGGTGCGCTGCCCGCGGGCCTCGATTTCCTCGAAGAGCGGACGATTGGCCCCGAACTGGGGCAGGACAGCATCGACGCGGGCAAGATCGCGACGCTCGTCGCCTTCACCGCCGTACTGTTCTTCATGTGGGCAAGCTATGGCCTCTTCGGGATTTTCGCCAATATCGCGCTGATCATAAACGTGGGCCTCCTGTTCGGCGTGCTTAGCCTGATCGGGGCGACGCTGACGCTGCCGGGTATCGCGGGGATCGTGCTGACCGTCGGCATGGCGGTGGACGCCAACGTGCTGATCTTTGAACGTATCCGCGAAGAGATGAAGAGTTCCAAAGGCCCGGCCCGCGCCATATCGCTCGGTTATGAACGCGCGCTTTCGGCCATCCTTGATGCCAATATCACCACGCTCATCATCGCCGTGATCCTCTTTGCGGTGGGGTCCGGGCCGGTGCGCGGCTTTGCCATCACGCTCGGCTTCGGGATCATCACATCCGTCTTCACCGCCTTCTTCGTCACCCGTCTGATGGTCGTCATGTGGTTCGAGCGCCGCCGACCCAAGACCATCGCCCTCTGAGGAGACCGCAGAATGCCGTTGAAACTGGTTCCCGACGAAACGAACATCGACTTCTTCCGCCATGCGAAGTTGACCTTCGGCGCGTCCTGCGTGGCCATGGTGCTCTCCATTCTGGTCTGGGCCCTCGTCGGTCTGAACTTCGGCATCGATTTCCGGGGTGGCACCACGATCCGTACCGAAAGCCCGCAGGCCGTGGACATCGGCCTTTATCGCAGCGCGGTGGAGCCGCTGGGCCTCGGCGATGTGACCATTACGGAAGTTTTCGACCCCTCGTTCGGCGACGATCAGAACGTGGCCATGTTGCGCATCCAGTCGCAGGACGACGAAGAGGCGGCAACAGCCGAAACCATCGCCGCAATCGAGGCCGCGCTGACCGAAGTGCGCCCCGACATCAAGTTCACCAGCGTCGAATCGGTAGGGCCCAAGGTTTCGGGCGAACTCATCCTCGATGCGGTGCTGGCCGTCACGGGCGCGCTGGCGGCGATCCTCATCTACATCTGGTTGCGATTCGAATGGCAGTTCTCGGTTGGGGCGGTCGCTGCCCTGTTCCATGACGTGATCCTGACCATCGGCGTCTTTTCCGCGCTGCAGATCCGTTTCGATCTGGCGGTGATCGCGGCGATCCTGACCATCATCGGCTATTCGATCAACGACACGGTGGTGATCTTCGACCGGTTGCGGGAAAACCTGCGCAAGTACAAGAAACGCCCCCTGCGCGATGTCATGAACCTCAGTGTTAACGAGACCCTCAGCCGCACGATCATGACCTCGGGCACGACGCTGCTCGCGCTCATCGCGCTATTGGTGCTGGGGGGCGACGTGATCCGCGGCTTCGTCTTCGCCATCACTTGGGGCGTGATCGTCGGTACATATTCCTCGGTTTTCGTGGCCAAGAACATCGTGCTGTTCCTCGGTGTGAAGCGGGACTGGTCCAAGACGACCCCGGATCAGGGCAATCAATACGCCAACATAGATGCCTGACGCCCTGATGGCGGCGCTGCAGACCGATGGTCTGGCGCTGCTGGCACTGGCCGTGGTCATCGCCGGGCTGGTGCGCGGGTTTGCCGGTTTCGGCAGCGCCATGATCATCATGCCGGTGGCCAGCAGCGTTCTGCCCCCGATCGAAGCGGTGATCTTTTTGGTCGCGGCGGAACTCGTGGGCCCCTTGCCCAACGCGCCCGCCGCCCTGCGTGCGGGCCGCCCGCGCGAGGTGGGGCGGCTTGTTCTGGGGGCGGCGCTGGCCCTGCCGGTCGGCTTGTGGGTTCTGTCGCTCATCGAGCCTGAGGCCTTCGGCTGGATAATCTCGGGCATCGTGCTGACCCTGCTGGCGCTGTTGCTGACCGGCTGGCGCTACCGGGGCGCGATGACCCGGCGGCTGGTGACGGCGACGGGCGCGCTCGGTGGCTTCCTTACCGGGTTTTCGGGGATACCGGGGCCGCCCGTGATCATGCTCTACATGGCCAGTACGCTGCCTGCTTCGGTCGTGCGCGCGAACCTGACGCTCTATCTGCTGGCGGTCGACCTGCTGCTTTTTCCCGTGCTCTGGCTGATGGATCTCATGTCGTGGAACATCATTCTGCTGGGCCTTCTGGCCGGGGTGCCGAACCTTCTGGGCAACGTTCTGGGCGCGCGCCTTTTCGATCCGGCGGCGGAGCGTCTCTTTCGCGGGGTGGCCTATATCGTGATCGCCGCTTCCGCTATCATCGGTCTGCCAGTGTGGAAAGGATGACATCATGCGCCTGAACGAGGTAGTCTTTACCGATGCCAAACCGGTCGAAGGCTACGGCCCCGGCTTTTTCCGCATTGGCGGAGAGGTGGTGCACGGCCCGGTTCTCGCAGGGCCGCAGGGCACCCGGACATGGGCCGGTTTCGACGATACGGCACCGCTGCTGGCGCTGGCGGGGCAGGTCGATGTCCTTTTCCTCGGGACCGGGGCAGAGATCGCCCATCTGCCCGACAACCTGCGCGAAACTCTGGAGGAGGCCGGGGTGGGGGTG
>NZ_LWGH01000210.1:0-18504 GCF_001635395.1 Sulfitobacter sp. HI0129
GCGCCGCCGCAATGGGGTACGAAGCCGACCGCTCCGGCTTCGGTAGGTGCGGGGATCATATCGATCAGGGCTTCGCCGCAGCAAAGGATCATGGCTCACTCTCCCAATATGGTGGCGCGATCAACGAGGTATCGGTTCGAAAGCGGCAGGCTCGCGGCGCCGCGGACCTTGGCATCATACCCGATCGTGCCTTCGCGGATCGTGGGGAGTACGATACCGGGTATTTTTATCGCCTGCAGTTCCGTCTGAGTACGCGCGATCAGTACGTTGCGCAGTCTCCGGGGTATGGCACCATCGATCACCATGGTTTCAAAGTCGAAGACGCAGCTGGACGCGACCACGGCCTGCGCCAACCCATGCGCTGCCTGATCCACCCAGGCGTCCACCACCGGGGCTGCTACATCCCAGTCGTCCGCGCCGGGTCTGATCCCCCCGCTGTCCTCCCCCGCCGCATCCAACATGCGCTCAAGCGTCGCGAGAGAGGCCAGATCCACGAGCTGGCACCTCTGCCCCGCCCGCGTGGAAACCGGCAGGGAGGCTATGGCGGCGGCGTTTCCGCTGCGCCCCGTATGCAGTGCGTGGTCGAGGACGAGGCCCCCGCCGACGAAATGGTCGATATAGGCATAGAGGTAATCGCTAGGCATCGCCTGATCGCCAAAGACAAGCTCCGCCCCACAGGCTGCCGATGCGTCGTTGCAAAGGTAGGCGGGCATATCCAGCTTCTGCCGAAGTTCGGCGGCGATATCCCGGATGCGCCAGTGCGCCAGTCCCTTCGCGGTTTCTGCGCTTTTATCGGCTTCCCAGTCCCACAGCCGGAACGGCAATGCGATGCCCAACCCTGCCACCCGGGGGCGTAGCGCGTCGGGCAATTCGGTCATGAGTTCCTCCACGTTTTTCGTGGTAAAGGCGATGATCCCTTCCGGTGTCGGATAGCCATAAGTCACGCGGCGGTGGTGCCTTATTTTTCCGAAAAAATCGCACAGGGCCAATTCCGCGCCGTTGCGCCCGACCTTGAGACCTAGAAAGAGCGCCCCGTCCTGCGCCAGTCCCATGGGAACGGCAGGCTGACCCACCTTGCCGCGCAGCGGTTCACGCCTCGTCAGAAGCCCCTCTTTTTCAAGCGCGCGCATGATCACCGAAACCGTCTGCGCGGAAAGCCCGGTCGCACGTGCAATCTCTGCCTTCGGCATCGGGCCGCTTTGTCGAATAAGCGAGAGAACGAGGCGCTCGTTATAGTCCCTCATCGCGCTCTGGTTGGAGCCCCGCCCCGCCTCCATTTGGATCGAATGGCCGAGGCCGGGCTGCGTATTGATCGGGTCGCTCTGCAACAACTGCGCCTCACGAGGTTGGTGGTGAGTACCGCTTAATTGAAGGAGAGGCGCCAACCTGTCAATTAATAAATAAGTCGGATTTATTTATTAGGAGGCAAAAGGAATGTTCGGAGCGGGTCCCGTCGACAAGCACGCCTCCGGAACCCCTCTATTCACGGTTCAGAACCCCCCAGCCTGCCCGTCCTTGCGGGGGTCGGAGCCTGCCATATAGCCCCCGTCAGGCAGCCGCGCGATAAGTTGGGCGCCGCCGAAACCGAAGGCGTTGTCGGGGGCTTCGACCTCGACCCGGTGGCCGAGGGTGCGCAGCGCGGAAAGCGTACTCTCCCCCATGGTAGGCTCGCACGCCACGTCCAGGCCCGAGATCATTCGCCAGCGCGGGGCATCGGCAGCCACCTGAACGTCCTGATCCCACAGCTGGGTCCGCAGCAGCAGCTGCAGATGCCCCTGTGCCTGAATGGGGCCGCCCATCATGCCGTAGGCCATCAGCGGGGCCCCGCCCTTCATCACGAAACCCGGAATGATCGTATGGAACGGGCGCTTGCCGCCCGCGACGCGGTTCGGGTGCCGCGCCTCGGTGGTGAAACCGGCGCCCCGGTTCTGCAGGGAAATCCCCGTGCCCGGCACCACCACGCCGGAGCCGAAGCCTGCGTAGTTGGACTGGATAAAGCTGACCATCATGCCTGACGCGTCCGCCGTGCTGAGCAACACGGTGCCGCCCTGCTTCGGCGCGCCCGGGCCGAAATCCTGCGCCCGGTCGGGTGAGATGAGCGCCGCGCGGTCGCGCAGGTATCCGGCGTCCAGCAGCGCGTTCTCGTCGACATCCGTCATATGTTCGCGGTCACCGACATAGGCGTGCAAATCGGCATAGGCGAGCTTGATCGCCTCCATCTGGAGGTGAATGGCCGCCACATCGTCCGGGCCGTGGTCGCGGATGGCGGTATGCTGCAACATCCCCAATGCCATGAGCGCGGCGATCCCCTGCCCGTTCGGTGGTATCTCGTGCAGTTCCACCTCATCGAAGCGCTGGCTGATCGTGCCGCACCAATCCGCTTCGTGCCGGGCAAGGTCATCGACTGTCATTGCACCGCCGTTGGCCTTGGCAAAGGCCGCTATTTCCTCTGCCAGAATACCTTCGTAGAAGGCCTTGCCTTTCGTCTCCGCGATCATCCGCAGGCTGCGCGCGGCACCCGGATTGCGGAACCTTTCACCTGCGCGGGGGGCACGGCCACCCGGCATGAAAGTCTCGGCGAACCCCGGCTGATGCCCGAGTATGTCTGCCGCCCGCGCCCAGAGCGCGCCGATAATGGGCGAGACGATGAAGCCGTCCTCCGCCGTCCGGATCGCCGGGGCGAGAACAGTTTTAAGGTCGAGCTTGCCGAAGCGTTCCGAAAGCGCGATCCAGCCGCTTATCGCGCCGGGAACCGTCACGCTGTCCCAGCCGTGCTGGGGCATTCCGTCCGGGAAACGTTCCGGGGACCATGCGGCCGGGGCCCGGCCCGATGCGTTGAGGCCGTGCAACTCCTTGCCGTCCCACAGGATGCAAAAGGCGTCGGAGCCCAGACCGTTGCCCGAAGGCTCCACGATGGTGAGTACCGCCGCCGTCGCGATGGCCGCATCCACCGCGTTGCCACCCTGTTGCAGGATCGACAGCCCCGCCTGCGTGGCCAGCGGTTGCGATGTGGCAACGACATTGTCGGCCAACACTGGGGACCGGCGTGAGGGATAGATCGGTTCATGACGCAGGCGCATCATCGCCTCCTGTTTTTCAAGTTATCGGGGCCGAATCCCGCTCGTCAGAAGCTTTCGGCGATCCCGCTGAAGGGCGCATTGCCGAAACGTCAGTGCAAGGTGACGGGGGGCTCATGGATTGCCTCCTTTATTCGCACCCGAAGCAGTCTTCTTCAATGCCATAGTCGATTTTGGCAGGGGTGATTGAAGGTCGATCCCCGATCTCTTAACCAGATAACCAGATCAATCGCGGCGCCGATGGGCATAAGCCGCGCCAAGGTCGCACATCGGCAAGAGGAGAACGGGATATGTCGGATGATTTCGTCACACTGTTGGGCACCAAGGGCGGCCCTGCGATCCGGCCCGGTTCTTCCATGCCCACCTCCAATCTGCTGCACCTCGGGGGGGAAACCATCGTGGTGGACTGCGGGCTGGGGGTGACGAAAGCGCTGGTCGACCAGGGGATGGAGCTGAAGAACCTGTCGCTTATATTTATCAGCCATCTGCACTCCGACCATTACCTCGAACTCGGACCCTTGATGCACACTGCATGGACGGCGGGCTTGAAAACCCCGGTCGCGATCTGGGGTCCGGCAGGTCTGGATCTTTACTGGGAAGGGTTCCTTGCGTCGATGAAGGCCGACATCAATCTGCGGATCGAGGATGAAGGGCGGCCCGACCTGCGGCAGCTGGTTACGCTGCATGTGATCGACGAGGGCGAGGTGATGCGGAAGGGAAAGGTCAGCGTCTCTGCGTTGCGGGTGGAACACCCCCCGCTCATCGATTGCTTTGCCCTTTCCTTTCGAACAGCGGAACGTCACGTGGTCTTTTCCGGGGACACAGCGCCGCTGGACAGCATGGCGCAATTCGCCCGGGGCGTGGACCTGCTCATCCACGAAGCGATGCTGGAAGCCGCGCTGCCTGCCCTGATGGCGCGGGTCGGGAACGGATCCGAGAAGCTGATGGAACATTTCCTGCGCTCCCACAGCTTCGCCCACGACGTGGGCCGCATTGCAAGCGACGCGAACGTCGGACGGCTGGCGTTATCGCACCTCATACCCTCCGACGATCCCGACTACACCGAAGACGACTGGCACCGCGCAATGGCGGACCATTGGGATGGTCCGCTCATCATCGGGCGGGACGGGCTGCGGATCGACCTCTGAGCCGCGCCCTACCGGATGAACCTGTCCCAGGTGTCAAAGCTGGTATGAACCGGGCCGCGCGGAATGCTCAGCCCCATCAGCAGCGCGCCTGAGACGATGGCGAATACAAGCTGCCAGATGCCGGCCTCCGTCATGAAAGGCGCAAAGATCATCACAAGCCCCAGAAGGACATTCAGGAACCGGCCCAAACGTGCCACCGGCGCCAGTGCCGCGACCGTCACGGTAATCGCCAGTGCGCCCACGATGTGGCTTGTGGCCGACATGCCCCCCGCCTGCCAGCCAAAAAGCAGCGGCGACAGCATCAAGGCAACACCCAGCGCCATGAGCGCCCAGAAGTTCCACGGGAAGGTCATTCCCCCATATATCATCTCCTTGACGATGACCGGCGGGCTCCGCTCGAAATCGTCTACGATGTCGTTGTCGGGTCCTTCATCCGTATCCCCGAAGAAAAAGACGCGTATCCACGGATGCCCCGCCGCGTGCCGGCGTCTCAGGAACTGGTAGGTCGCCACCAGTTCATCCAGCGAATAGGGGATTTGCCAGACCATCGCCGCGGCGGCGATCAGCGCCAGCGTCGAATAGGTTCCGATGACGATGGGCTGGATCACGATGAAGAAGATCGACACCGCGCCAAGCGGCACGATCATGATCCCGAAAAGCACCACCAGCCAAGGCATGGTGCGCCAGCGGCGGGAAGATCCGATGATGCCCACGAGGATCTCAAGCGCATAGGTCAGCGCGCCGATCCCGGCGTCGGGCACCGGCCAGGCCTCGGATACCTCCGAGGTGATGATCTGTTCTGTGCCGTTCTTGCCGGGAACGGTGCCTGCAAAGAAGGGCTCCCACACGCTGTCCACGGTGCCCAGTTGATAGGCGGTGAGGTAGCGCGAAATCAAAAGGCCAACGACAGCCAGCATGATCACGGGAAGCCGCTGGAACCAGTCCGACGGGGAATAATCCCACCCCTTGGGGATGGTCGGCCCTGTCCGCGCGGCGACGGGCGAGACGCCGGGAGTGGGCCGCAGGCAAAGCGCGAAACCCACCGCGAGCATCCCGACCAGCGTCGCGTTGAGATAGGCGGCGCCGTTCTCGGTCCACAAGACGAGGGGGGAGAACATGACCCAACACCCCGTGGCTGCCGCCGCAAATCGCGCCCATGTCATGCGCCACGAGAGCGACAGCAATCCGAAGACCAGCAGGGCAAATCCCGCACCGAGATCGCTGAGGATCATGCCCGCGCTGTCATATCCAAGCAGCGGCGGAGAGGTCATTAGCCAGATGCCCAGACCGGCGTTGGCCCATGCCCCCCAGATGTTCTGCCGATGCTCCTGCCGGTAAATACGTTCATGTTCGCTGCGCAGTTTTTCCGGATCGTCGACCCGTTCATCCGCCGCTTCGAGCCAGTTCGGCGGCGTGATCCCGTTGGCGCGGTACCATTCCAGCGGATCGTCCTTGAGCGCCTCGATCAGAACCGGCAGATCCTTTGCGATACGATGCTGTGGCTCCCAGTCCAGCAGGTGCCGCGCCTTGGAGATGTCGAGCGCATAATGATCGCTGGCCATATCGATCATGAAGGCGCGGATGAAAGGTTTCTCCCCCTGATCGAAGGCGTCGGGCACCACGGGTTCCGCACTGGTTTCAAGGGCCGCGCCCGCCTTGGCCACGGGGGCAGGCAGGTTCAGGGTGCGCCAGTGATCCTCTCCGTGGATCAACTGCCCGATCCGGTCCTGCAAAGCGCCATAGCCCATGGCGTCAGGTTCACCCGCCAGCAGCACCGTGCCCGGCTCCAGCGCGTCGCGCCGTTCGATGACGCGTTCGAAAAGGTCGAGCATGTCGTCGATATGAATAAAGGATTGGCCCGCCTTCATGTCGCCGGAAAAAGTATGGCTCTTGAAATCTCGTTCGTAGATGCGCGCGATCTGGTGGGACAGCGTAGGCACTGCGGTCTGGTCAGAGTAAAGCCCGGCGAGGTGTAGGAACACGGTGGAAATATCCCCCGCTTCTTCGCGGATGACCTCTTCTGTCCGCGCTTTCGACTTCGGGTAGGCCCAGCCGGGGGCGAACGGGGTCTCTTCGTCGATGCGTTCGCCGGGAACGCCGGGTTCATGCACCAGCATCGTGCCGGAATAGACAAGCTGCTCCACCGGGATATCCTGCAGGGCGCGAAGCAGGTTGCGGCTGCCTTCCTCATTGATCCTTTCGTATTGCGGCCGCTCTTCGCCCGAAAAGTCGAAATATGCCGCAAGATGCACCACCGAAGCAAAGCGCCCCCCTGCCCGTTTCGCCGCCCGTTGGACCGCGTCCTCGACTGAGGCACGATCGGTAATGTCGCAGCCGAACATGTCGGGACCATCGGTGTTGTCGGGCAGATCGATGCCAAGCACATGGTAGCGGTCAGCGAGCCGTTCGGTCAGCTTTCTGCCGATATTGCCTGCAGCACCCGTGATCAATATCGCCGGTTTTTCGTTGGACTTCATGCTTTCTCCAGTGGGCCAGTCTGTGGCCCAACGCGAAGCGGCGCGATATGTTTCTGAGCATAGGCCAGGGGGCTATCTGACCCCCGGGGCTGGTTGAGCAAATACTGAAGCCCGAACCGAAGGGAGATAGAAGTTGGACGATACCATTACCCTGCCCGGCCTGCGTGCGCCTGCCAGCATTTCCATCGACACATGGGGCATGGCACATATCCGCGCTGAAAATACCCGCGATGCCTTCTTTCTGCAGGGCCTCAACGCTGCGCGCGATCGGCTGTGGCAGATCGACCTTTGGCGCAAACGCGGGCTGGGGCTGCTGGCCGCCGATTTCGGCCCCGGCTACCTGATGCAGGACCGGGCCGCGCGGCTTTTTCTTTATCGGGGGGACATGGCCGCCGAATGGGCCGCCTATGGATCCGATGCAGAAGAGATCTGCACCGCCTTCGCCGAAGGCATCAATGCCGCGATCGCCTTGGTCGAAGCGGGCGATTGGCCGCTGCCGCCGGAATTTGCAGAAATGGGCACACGCCCTGCCCGTTGGCAGGCGGAGGATGTCGTGCGCATCCGCACGCATTGCCTTGCGCGGAACGCTACGTCTGAACTGGCGCGTCTGCAGGTGCAGGCGCTGGCGGATCCCGAAACGGACCTGCTTCGTGTGCCGCTGTCGCCGCCCGTGCCGGATAGCGAGTGGGCGACGATGACGGATAAATCCCTGCCCCCCGATGTGCTCGCGGTCTACGAACTGGCGACCGCCCCCGTGACATTCCAGCGAGAACGATTGGAAGCGTCGCTGGAGGATGCCCCGCTCTGGTCATCGGTGGACGTCCGCAAGACCGTGCAGCGCGGCGTGCCTTCAATGGAAGGGTCCAACAATTGGGCCATTTCAGGCGAGTTGACCGACACGGGCCGCCCTGTCATGGCGAGCGACCCGCACCGGCTCCATGCCGCGCCTTCGCTGCGCTACATGGTTCATCTGAGCGCCCCGGGCATGGACCTCATCGGTGCGGGGGAACCCTCTTCCCCCGGCATCATGGCCGGGCATAACGGAACGGCGGCCTTCAGCCTGACGATCTTCTGCGCGGATCAGGAGGACGTGATGGTCTATGACGTGACGGACGATGGCCGCGCCTATCGCTATGGCGAGGGCACGGAAGCTTTCACCCGGGTGGAGGAGACTTTTGCCGTGAAGGGCGCCGCGGCGCAGACCCTTACGCTCGAATTCAGCCGTCATGGGCCTGTGGTTTATAAAGAGGGTGATACGGCGGTCGCGGTCCGCACGGTCTTCGCCGATCCGGGCAGCGCGCCGTATATGGCCAGCCTCAAATCCATGCGCGCAACGACGATGCAAGGGTTTCGCAGCGCGCTGACCACATGGGGTGCCCCCTCGGTAAACATGGTCTATGCCGATACGGCAGGCGATATTTGCTGGCAGGCTGCGGCCTATGTGCCGCGTCGCACCGGCTGGCGGGGCCTGGCACCCGTCCCCGGCGATGGAACTCGCGAATGGACAGGTTATATGACGGCGGCGGATCTGCCGGCGATCGAAAACCCCGGGCGGGGCTTTGTGCATTCGGCCAACGAAATGAACCTGCCCCCCGCGTGGGACCACGACAGCAATCCCGTCGGGTACGAGTGGTTCGAAGACGGCCGCGCCGACCGAATCGCCGAGGTTATCGCGCAGGGCGGCGCATCCGATGTCGCGAGCAACTGCGCGCTGCAATGCGATACCTTCTCTGCCCTTGCGGTTGAGTTGTGTGCCTTGCTGCCCCCCGATGCCCCGGCGCAGGCACGGGAATTGTTACAGGGTTGGAACGGTCACGCAGCCCCCGATTCCGCCGGGGCGCTGCTGTACGAGATCTGGCTTTCGGAGCATTTGCGCCCCGCACTTCTGACGTCAGTCGCGGGGGATACTGCCCTGCGCGGATTGCTGGGGCCCGGCAACATTCCCGAAGTCGTCCGGCTGCTGCGCGGCGACCGCCCTGGCCTCGCGCATCGGTGCGGGCTGGATCGTGACACGCTGCTGCGCGACACGCTGGAACATGCGTGGGAGGATACCACTGACCGCTTTGGCGAAGACCCGGCGCGCTGGCGGTGGGGAGACCTGCATAAAGGCTATTTCGATCATGCCTTTACCCCGCTCGGTGGGGCGCATGACGTAGGGCCGATTGCCACCGGCGGGTCCAGCGCGACGGTGATGATGGGGCATTACGAAGCCGCCGACTACCGCGTGCGCAACGGCGCTTCGGTTCGCATGGTGATCGACGTGGGCGCATGGGACGAAAGCCGCTGGATCAATGCACCCGGTCAGTCGGGCCTGCCCGGAGACGCACATTACGATGATCTGGCCCCCCTCTGGGCCAAGGGTGACTACGTGCCCATGTGTTATTCCACCGCAGCGGTTGACGCGGCGACAGAGCGGCGGATAGACCTGCGCCCTGAAAGGCATTCGAAGAGTTAGGCGGAAAAGCGCCTATGCGAACCACCGCAAAACCTCATGCGTGCTTTATGCGACCTTGGTCTCATATATTTAGTTTGTCCCATACGGGATAAATGTGGCGTAACCAACACAAGGGAGACTTCCAATGGCATGGTCCAAGCCCATCATCCGCGAAATCGAGTGCGGAATGGAAATCAACATGTACGGTCCTGACAGCGAAGAAGACGCTGGCGGCGTACTGTTCTGAACATTTCGGGCGCGGAGGTTTGAGTGAGCTTCCGCGCGCGGATTCTGGGGGCAGCGGCCGGTGGCGGTTTACCCCAATGGAACTGCGGGTGCAGAAATTGCAACCTCGCACGCGCGGGTGAAATTCCGGCGCAGAGCCAATCTTCCATCGCCGTAAGCGCCGATGGGGCAGGTTGGTGCATTCTCAATGCTTCCCCCGACATTCGCCAGCAAATGGCCGATACGCCGCCCCTGCACCCCACGGGCCTGCGTGAACTGCCATTGCGCTCCGTCCTCGTGACCAATGGTGATATCGACCATGTCGCGGGGCTTTTGACCCTGCGCGAACAGCAGCCCTTTACCCTCTTTGCTACGCGCGAAATTCACCGTGTTCTCGACGAAAATCCGATGTTTTCCGCCCTGCGCCCGGACATCGTTACCCGGCGCAGTGTCGAGCTGAACGTCGGGCAGGAGATCGCCCCCGGCCTGACCGCCACGCTTTTCGCGGTACCCGGCAAAGTCCCGCTTTATCTGGAGGGGGAGACGGTCGAGACCGAGTTGGAGGGTGAGCAGACAGTCGGTGTGCATCTGCAGACAGAGAGCGAAAATATCTTCTACATCCCCGGCTGCGCCGCGATGCGCCCGGACCTCGCCCAACGGCTTGAGGGGGCGGACCTCGTTTTCTTTGACGGCACGCTCTGGCAGGATGACGAGATGGTACGCGAAGGGCTGAGCCAGAAGACCGGCAAGCGGATGGGGCATATGTCCATGTCCGGCAGCGATGGCTCCATGGCCGCGTTCAAAGGGATCGACGTGGGGCGGAAGGTCTTTGTCCATATGAACAACACCAACCCCGTGCTGCGCCCCGGTTCGGACGAACGCAGCACTGCCGAAGACGCTGGCTGGGACATCGCCCGGGACGGAATGGAGATCACGCTATGACAGCATCCCGACAGGCGTTCGAGGACCGGCTGCGCCAGATCGGCGTGGAGCGGTACCATGACAAGCACCCCTTCCACGACCTGCTGCATTCCGGCGGCTGCACACCCGATCAAGTCCGGGCATGGGTGATCAACCGCTTCTATTATCAGGCCAGCATCCCGATGAAGGATGCCGCCTTCATGAGCCGCGTGACCGACCCCGCCCTGCGCCGCGCCTGGCGATCCCGGATCGAGGATCACGACGGAACGCGGGAGAACGAGGGCGGTATCGCCCGCTGGTTGCGGCTCGCGGATGCGGTCGGGCTTGACCGGGATTACGTGGCGAGCGCCGAAGGTGTGCTGCCCGCCACCCGCTTTGCCGTCGATGCCTATGTGCGCTTCGTGCGCGACAAGACCCTGCTGGAGGCGGTCGCCGCCTCGCTCACCGAACTTTTCGCACCGAAAATACACGCCGCCCGCATCGAAGGCCTGCTTGCGAACTATGATTTCGCCGATGACAGCAGCCTGTCCTATTTCCGCAATCGCCTGAACGAAGCCCCCAAGGATGTGGCCTTTGGCCTCGCCTGGGTGCTGGACCATGCCGATACGCAGGAAAAGCAGGACATGGCCGCCGCCGCCCTGACCTTCAAGACAGATGTGCTCTGGGCCCAGCTTGACGCGTTGCACGCGGCCTACGTCACCCCTGCCCGCCGCCCGCCGGGCGCTTGGGAACCGGGCACGCATATGGCCGAAGTCCGCGCCGCGGCGTCGTAATGCCGGATAGCGCGCTGCCTGCCGAAGCGGTTCCGGTAATCCCGCGCGGGGTGCGGCTGCATCACGATCATGTGCGGGACGGATGGGTTTTGCTGGCCCCCGAACGCACGATACGACTGGATCCGATCGGACTGGCGATTCTGCGCCAGATCGACGGAACCGCCAGCCTCGGCCAGATCGTGGCCACGCTGGCAGAGGCCTACGATGCCGCCCCGGAACAGATCACCGGAGACGTGGACGCATTTCTGCAGGGCCTGATGGAACGCCGAATTCTGGAGGTACGACCGTGACAGAGACACTGACCGCCCCCGAACCCACCAAGAGCCGCCGGGGCATTCCCGCACCTATCGCCATGCTGGCGGAACTGACGCACCGCTGCCCGCTGTCCTGCCCCTATTGTTCCAACCCGCTGGAAATGGTCCGCCGCGACAGTGAGTTGTCGACCGAGACTTGGGCAGACGTCTTCCGGCAGGCCGCCGATCTCGGCGTGCTCCAACTGCACCTGTCGGGGGGCGAACCCGCAGCGCGCCGCGATCTGGTCGATCTGGTCCGCGCCGCAAGGGACGCAGGGCTATATACGAACCTCATCACCTCGGCCATCGGGTTGACGCAGAAGCGGCTCGCCGAACTGGACGAGGCGGGCCTCGATCATGTGCAACTGTCCCTGCAGGGCACCGATGCGGAAATGGCGGACCGAATCGGCGGCTATCAGGGTGGCTTCAAGCGCAAGATGCAGGCCGCCCAGTGGATCGTCGAAGCAGGCTTTCCGCTTACCCTCAACGCCGTTGTGCACCGGCAGAACCTGCACCAGTTACCCGAAGCGATCGAGATGGCCGTACAGATGAAGGCGCGCCGCATGGAAGTGGCGATCGTCCAGTTCCACGGTTGGGCCATGCTGAACCGGGGCGCGATGATGCCCACGCGCGAACAGGCGCAAGAGGCCGGGCGCATCGTGGCCGAAGCACGCGAACGGCTGAAGGGCACCATGGTCATCGACTATGTGCCGGCGGATTATCACGACGATTATCCCAAACGCTGCATGGGCGGCTGGGGGACGACGGGCCTCAACATCACGCCGGACGGGCTGGTGCTGCCCTGCCATGCCGCGCAGACGATCCCGAGCCTCACATTCGACAATGTCGCCGACAGGCCGCTTGCCGAGATCTGGTACGAAGGCGCCGCCTTTCAGGCCTATCGCGGTACGGACTGGATGCAGGAACCCTGCCGCTCCTGCGAACGGCGCACTGTCGATTTCGGCGGCTGCCGCTGTCAGGCCATGGCGCTTGCAGGCGATCCGGCGGCCACCGATCCGGTCTGCATCAAATCCCCGCTGCACCATAAGGTCGTTGAGATGGCCGAGGCATTCTCGGAGGACGAGGAAACCCCGCTGACCTACCGCGTCAACGCCTGAACGTTGCCTTCCCCGGCACGGGACAGGAAGGTGAGCAACCGGGCCTGATCGATGGGTTTCGACATCAGCTCAATGCCGCGCCTTTCGCAGCTGAGGCGCAGATCGGTCCCGCGATCGGCGGAGATCAGGCGCGCGGGCACATCGCCGTAGCGCGCACAGATCGCGCTGTGAAGCTCCAGCCCCGACATCCCCTCCCCCAGTTGATAGTCCAGCAACAGCGCATCGGGTGTCAGTTCGATCTCCGCCAGAAGGGCGAGCGCGTCCTCGCCCGTCTCCGCGTGGATGACATGCGCCCCCCAGCCTTCGATCAACAGGGTCATCGCATCGGCCAACTTGGGATCGTTTTCCACCAGAAAGACAACCAGACCATCCGGGATCACGGCGCGGAAACCGCTTGCGGGCTGCGCGAGCGGTACGGTGACCGTGCCGCCCCTGTGCATCGGAACCTCGAAAGCGAAACAGCTGCCCCGCCCCGGTTCCGACATCAGCGTAAGCGGATGGTTCAGGCTTTTGCAGGCACGCTCCACTATCGCGAGGCCAAGGCCGAGGCCCGCGTTGGACTGGGAAACGTCGATGCGCTTGAACTCCTGGAAAATCGCCGCCTGATCATCGGGGGCGATGCCGCGCCCGGTGTCATGGACCTCCACCCGGGCGATGCCGTTCCTGCGCCGCACGCCCACCAGAACCTTGCCCCGGTCGGTATAGCGTATCGCGTTGGTCACAAGGTTCTGGACGATCCGGCGCAGGTACCCCGGGTCGCTGCGCAGGACCAATCCGCAGCCGACGATTCGCAGGTCGATGCCCTTGTCCTCCGCCACCGGGGTCAGTTCGTCCCGCAGGGAATCCAGTATCCCCGAGATGCGGACATTCTGCACATCGAAGACAGCGCTGCGCGAATCGAGCTTGGAAATGTCGAGCAACGCCTCGATGATCTGTTCCACCGACGCCAGTGCCGCCTCCGCCTTCCCGGCGACGCCGCGCAGTTCCGGTTCCACGATCCGGTCGGACATGGTGGAGATAAAGAGCTTCGCCGCCGACAGCGGCTGCAGCAGGTCATGGCTGGCAGCAGCGACGAAGCGTGACTTGGACGCATTGGCGCGCTCCGCCTCTGCCAAGGCGATGCCCAGTTCCTGTGTCCGGTCGGCGACCTTGCGTTCAAGCAGTTCGTTCATCTCGGCCAGGGCACGCACCGCGGCGCGTTCCGCCGTCACATCGGTAAAGCTGATCACGAAGCCCCGGTCGGGCATTTCCTGTCCGAAGATACTGAAGGTCTGCTCTCCGTTCCGGGTCACTTCGAAGGAAATCGCCGACCGCCCCGCCGATTGGTTGGCCCACCGCTCCAGCATCGCCGCGTCGAAATCGCCGGTGAACTGAAGCTGGTCCTCCAACCGGCGCAGCAACGAAAGAAAGTGCTGGCCCATCGCCGCCTGCTGCGGCGGCAGTTCCAGCAGGTGATCCATCCGCTTGTTCCACCCGACGAGGTTCTGCTTGTCGTCGAAGATGCAGACCCCCTGATTGAGGTGATCGAGCGTCGCCTGAAGCGTCTGCGCCTGTTCGTCCCGCATCCGGTCCCGTTCGAGCCGTTCGAGGCGGATGATATCCGTCACATCGGTTTGCAGAATGACGGTGCCGCCCCGGGCGGTGCGATGTTCGCTGATCTGCAGCCAGCGGTCCCGGACAAGACTGACGTTGAAAACCACGTGATCGTCGTGGTGGCGGGCATAGCGCCCGGCGGCCCAGTTTTCCGGCGTCGAACCGGCAGGGAGGGACAGGTAGGCGCTGGCCGATACGAGCGTGACATATTCCTTGAAGGTCAGCCCCTCGTGCAGGGAGGCCTCGACATCCTGCAAATCCCGGCAGAAGCGGCTGTTGAACAGCACCAGCCTGTCGGATGTGTCGAAGAGCGCGAAGCCTTCGCTGATCGTCTCGATCGCTTCGCCAAGGTTGGCGCGCGCGGTTTCAAGCTGCGCGTTGGATTCCTGCAGAAGATCGAGCGTGCGTTCGAGGTCGGTCGTGCGCTCGCGCACCTGCACTTCGAGAAAGGCCGCCCGCTCGAACTGCGCATAGGCGATGCCGGATTGCTCGTTCTTCTGCTCCACCTTGCGCATCAGCGCCTGCGCGATGGTCAGGAGCTTTTCATTCTGGCGCTCCAGCGTGTCGGCCGGATTGATGAGGGACATCGCTAATTCCGCCCGGCTTCGGGGTTGGCGTATATCGCCACGCCGGTCATCGTGTGATTGACGTGCAGCGGCCCGATCTGTTCGCCGTAGGTGGAAAAACCGATCACCTTGTGCCGGGCGAGTATCTCGGACATCTGCCGGGTGACCTGCGTCTGCTCCGCTTCGATCCGGCGCAGAATACAGTCGCATCCGACAATATCGATGAGCTGTCCCGCCGCGTCGAGTTCCGAGAGCTTGCGCTGGAGATGGGCGGCCAGCGGTTCCGGATCGGCGAGCGTCAGCACCATGCCTTCATCGATGGCGGCAAAGAACACCAGTTCGCCCGCCTCGTTGACCTGCTGGATCGCACGGACGTGATGGCTGTTGCCGATCCGCACGACGACGGGATGAGAGGCGAAGGTGAACTGGTCGAGCTGGTCCGGGTCCTTGCCGACGATGCGGGCATATTCCCGTGCGGCAGGCTCCGCGTTGATCTCCTTGACGATGCGCCGGTCCGGGTCGGCGTCCGTCACGACCATCTGTTCTTCGCTGGGCACCAGATGATCGATGCTGAAGACATGGGTCAGGTGGTCGGTCTGGATCAGGCTGAGAACGGCGGCATTTTCGCGAATCTTGCCATTCAGCGCGACCCAGGCATGCTGAAAATCCAGCCCGTCCCCGGCCGAGCCGCCGAAGAGCGGCATATCGCGCAGGGCGGGCGCAATGGTGGCGGCAAGTGTATCCTCGCGCAGCGACATGCCGTCCACCATGAGAAAGGCAAATCCCTGACGCTTGTCCTCATGCCGTTCCTGCACGGCGACACGGTCCAGCGATACCCGGTCCAGCACGGCCTGCGTATGCTGGTCGTTCAAATCCTCGATCAGCAGGGTGCGGCTGGCGAAGTGATCCGCCGGCAGACCGATGGCGACGATCATTCCCTCTTCGTAGCCGTCCGCGCCGATCTCACCGGCAGTCGTGCAGGCCATGACATCGGTATCGGGAAAGGCGCCCTCCGCTTCGGCGATCACCTGTGGAAAATCGGCACCCGACGACACAAAGAGCGCCACGAGCGAAAGCGGACCAGGCCCCAGAGCAGCGCAAAGCTGCGCCACCGCCCCCGCATCCCGGTAGGATACCTGCGCCCGGCGCAACGCATGCGCGGTCCCCCCCTTTGATACGGAATCGTCTTTCACCGCGTCGTCTCTCCCCCCGGGCAGACTAGCGGGCTGGATCTTCTTTTGGCAATACGTGCGAGAACCGCGCGTCATGCGCGGCAAGCACCGCCTGCGTCCGGCTCTGGACACCGAGCTTGCGCATGATCGCCGTCACATGGGCCTTTACCGTGGTTTCCGCGATGGAAAGGTCATAGGCGATCTGCTTGTTCAGCTTGCCTTCGCAGATCAACTGAAGGATCCGCGACTGCTGATTGGTAAGCGAGGCAAGCCGCCCCAGCGTGCTGTCTTCTTCCTGTGCATTCGCGCTTTCAACATACCCGCAGGGTTTATAGACCTCGCCCCTGCCGATCTGTTCGATCGCATCCTTGAACACGTTGCGACGGCTGTGCTTGGGCACGAAGCCAGAGGCGCCCGCGGTGATCGCGCCGTTGATCACGGTATTGTCAGTCATCGAAGACACGATGATCACCGGTACGCCGGATACCGCGCGCTTGAGCCGGATCAATCCGTCCAACCCGTTCACGTCGGGCAGGTTCAGGTCCAGCAGGATCAATGCGGGGTGCCCTTTCTGCTCCAGCAGTGTCAGCGCGGCAGCAAGGCAATTCGCCGTTTCCACCTGCCGGTAGTCCGCCACGGAGCGCAACGTCATTTCCAGCGCGTCGCAGAACAACGGATGATCGTCGATGACCAGAGCCCACCCGGCCCCTTCGGGAGAGGTATCGCGGCTGGAGGATGAAAAGGGATGCGGCGTCATGACTCCAAGCCTAGGCGCTGGCGTTTGGGATGTCTCTTGCCAAAAGGTATTACCCCCCTTCGGAAATGAAAAAATGCGCCCCGGGGGGCGCATTTCCTGATCATGTATCGGCTTCAGCGGGAGGCGAGCTGTTCCGGCAGGCGGAACGTCCAGAGGGTGCCGCCCTGATTGAGGTAGTTGACCTTCTTGGCCACTTCACCGCCCCAGAGCGGAACGGCGCCGCCCCAGCCCGAAATTACCGTGACGAACTGTTCGCCGTCCTGCTCCCATGTGACGGGCTGTCCGACGATGCCGGAGCCGGTCTGGAAGGACCAGAGCTCTTCGCCTGTCTCATCGTCAAAGGCTATGAACTTGCCCTCTGGCGTTCCGGTAAAGACCAGCCCGCCCGCGGTAGTCATCACCCCGGCCCAGAGGGGCGCGTCGTTCTTGAATTCCCACTTCAGCTCGCCGGTGTCGGGGTCGATCGCCTTCAGGCTGCCAATGTGGTCTTCGTAGTTCGGCTTGATGGTAAAGCCGGACCCGAGGTAAGCCGCGCCCTTCTTGTAGGTGATCGGCTCGTTCCAGATATCCATGCCCCATTCGTTGGACGGGACGTAGAAGAGGCCCGTCTTGGGCGAATGCGCCATCGGCATCCAGTTCTTGCCCCCGAGGAAGGAGGGGGAGGCAAAGACGACCTCACCTTTCTTGCCGTCGGCTGCTTCGGTCGGGTCACCGGGGCGGTTTTCCTCGACGAAGATCGGGCGCCCGTTTTCGTCGATGCCGCTGGCCCAGCTGATGTCCTTCACGAAGGGCGTGGCACTGATGAAGTCGCCGGTTTCCCGGTCCAGCACGTAGAAATAGCCGTTCCGGTCCGCCGTAGCGTAGCGCTTATTCCCTTCGCGGTCGTTGTAGGCGACCACTTCGTTCACGCCATCATAGTCCCAGCCTTCGCGCGGGGTGGTCTGGAAGTGCCACTTGATCTCGCCGGTGGCGGGGTCAATCCCCAGACGCGAGGCGGCATAGAGGTTGTCGCCCTTGTTGCCTTCGGTCGGGGTGCCCGCGTCGCGCAGATGGCTGTTCCACGGTGCCGGGTTGCCGGTGCCGAAGACCAGCGTATCGGTTTCCGCGTCGTAGGAGCCGCCCAGCCATGTGGCGCCGCCGCCGGTCTTCCACATGTCACCCGGCCAGGTCGCGTTCAGCGTGCCGGTCATGGTGCTTTCTTCGCCGTTGAGCGTGCCCATGTGCCCCTCGATCACCGGGCGCGTCCAGACGAGCTCACCGGTTTCGGCGTCACGTGCCTGCACTTCGCCGACGATGCCGAACTCACCACCAGAGTTGCCGGTGATGATCAGGCCATCCACGATCAGCGGCGCGGCGGTATAGCTGTAACCGGCCTTGTAGTCCGCGATCTTCTTGTTCCAGACAACGTCGCCGGTATCCTTGTTCAGCGCCACGATCCGGGCATCCAGCGTCCCGAAGTAGACATTGTCGCCGAAGATGGCGGCACCGCGGTTCACCACGTCACAGCAGGGCAGGATCCCTTCGGGAAGCCGGGCATCATATTGCCACAGCTCTTCCCCTGTCTTGGCGTCGATCGCATAGAGCCGCGAATAGGAGCCGGTGATATACATGACGCCGTCGTGGATGATGGGCTGGGTTTCCTGCCCGCGCTGCTTCTCGCCACCAAGGCTGAAGGCCCATGCGGGAACGAGGTTGTCCACGTTTTCCTTGTTGAGCGTATCCAGCGGTGAATGGCGCTGCAGATGGCGGCCCATACCGTTTGTCAGTACATCGCCCGTCGATGCGGTGTCATTGGCAAGGTCCGCTTCGGTGACGGCGGTCAGCCCCGGCCCGGCGGCCAGCAGCGCAGCCGTGACCGCAATGATAAATCTGTTCATGTCGTTTCCTCCCGTTGTGTTCTTCCCGGTGCCACGCGGTATTCGACGTGTCCGATCCGACCCGCCCGCAGTA
>NZ_LWGH01000211.1:0-5303 GCF_001635395.1 Sulfitobacter sp. HI0129
CAGCGAATGCGCCGTGGTGGGCAAGCCCGACGATGCGCGCGGTGCCATCGTCCAGGCCCATGTGGTGCTGGTGGAGGGGGCCACGGGCGACGCCCGGACCGTCAAGGCCCTGCAGGAGCATGTGAAGAACGCCATCGCACCCTACAAATACCCGAGGGAGGTCGTCTTCGTCGACGCGCTGCCCAAGACGCCGACAGGCAAGATCCAGCGGTTCGCGCTGCGGGAGCGGTCATGAGCGAATTCGGCGAGGCATCGGAGGGGGCGAAGATGCGCTTTGGCGATGCGATGTCCTATGGCGACTACCTTGGCCTCGAAAAGATCCTTTCGGCCCAGTCCCCCCTGTCCGATGCCCATGACGAGATGCTGTTCATCATCCAGCACCAGACCAGCGAATTGTGGATGCGGCTGGCGATCCACGAATTGCAGGCGGCGCGCAAGGTGATGGAGCATGACGACCTGCAGCCCGCGTTCAAGATGCTCAGCCGCGTGGCGCGGATATTCGAGCAGCTCAACAACGCATGGGACGTGCTGCGCACCATGACCCCCAGCGAATACACCGCCTTCCGGCCATCGCTGGGCAAATCCAGCGGCTTCCAGTCGCATCAATACCGGCTCATCGAATATATCCTGGGCAACCGTAATGCAGCGCTCATGTCGCTGCATGAACACCGCGGAGAGGACCACCGGGTGCTCAAGGCGGAACTGGCGCGGCCCAGCCTCTACGAGGCTGCGATCGGTGTGCTCTGCGCCCGGCTGGGCGCGCCTCCGCCTGCCCGGGCCTCGGGAGAAGGGGACTGGAAGGCGCTGAAGGAGGTGCAGGACCTCTGGCAAAGGGTCTACGAGGATCCGGCGCACTACTGGGAGCTTTACGAACTGGCCGAAAAGCTCGTCGATCTGGAGGATTATTTCCGCCGCTGGCGGTTCAACCATGTCACCACCGTGGAACGGATCATCGGGTTCAAGCGGGGGACGGGGGGCACAAGCGGCGTCGCCTATCTGCGCAAGATGCTGGAAGTGGAATTGTTTCCCGAATTGTGGAACGTGAGGGGAGCGCTGTAAGTGTCCGACGTGCTTAGGAAAAACGAATTCGTCCTGCCGGAGGGCGTAGTCTATCTCGATGGTAATTCGCTGGGTCCCTTGCCGAAGAAGGTCGGCGCGCGGGTGCAGCGGATGCTGGCGGACGAATGGGGCGATATGCTGATCCGGGGCTGGAACAAGGCCGGCTGGATGGACCAGCCCGCCCGGGTCGGCAATATGGTCGGGCGTCTGATCGGGGCGGCGGAAGGTTCCGTCGTCATGGGGGATACCCTGTCGATCAAGGTGTTTCAGGCGCTGGCCTCCGCGGTCAAGCTGCGCCCGGACCGCCGCGTGATCCTGAGCGATACGGGCAACTTTCCCTCCGATCTCTATATGGCCGAAGGTCTGGTGGGGCTGCTGGAGCAGGGGTACGAGTTGCGCACCGTCGCCCCCGAAGAAGTAGCCGAAGCCATCTCGGAGGAGGTTGCCGCCGTTCTGCTGACAGAGGTCGATTACCGCACGGGGCGGCTGCATGACATGAAAACCGTGACGGAACTGGCCCACGCGGCGGGGGCGGTGATGATCTGGGATCTGGCCCATTCCGCCGGGGCGCTGCCGGTGGATCTGGCGGGCAGCAATTGCGAATTCGCCGTGGGATGCACCTACAAATATCTCAACGGGGGGCCGGGGGCGCCCGCGTTCATCTATGTCCGGCCCGATCTGGCCGATAGCGTGCAACCGGCGTTGAGCGGCTGGCTGGGTCACCGCCAGCCTTTCGAATTCGATCTGAGCTACCGGCCCGGGCAGGGGATCGAGAGGATGCGCGTGGGCACCCCGCCCGTTATCCAGCTGACCGCGCTGGAAGTGGCGATGGAGCTCTGGGAGGGCATCGACATGCAGGCGCTCCGCCGCGCCTCGCTGGCGCTGCAGGAGCAGTTCATCGAAGAGATCGAATCCAAAGCGCCGCAACTGACGCTTGCCAGCCCGCGGGACCCCGCGCGGCGCGGCAGTCAGGTCAGCTTTCGCTTTGCCGAAGGCTATGCGGCGATGCAGGCGATCATCGACCGGGGCGTGATCGGCGATTTCCGCGCGCCCGACATCATGCGCTTCGGGTTCACGCCGCTCTACCTCGACGCCGGGGACGTGAGCCGCGCGGTGGCGATCATCGCCGAGGTCATGAAAGACAGCCTGTGGGATAACGAGACGTACAAGACCCGCGCGCGCGTCACCTGATGCCGTGCTTGACGGGGTGGTGCCAATCGCCCCTCATAACATCATCGAAACGGCCCGGCTAACGGGGCCGCCATACCAAGGGAGAAGGAAATGAAGTTCAAGTCATTGATCGCAGCCGCATCCATCGCGGCGCTGAGCGCGGGGTCCGCATGGGCCGATGCGCATATGGACAAGGTCAAGGTCGGTATGATCACGACGCTTTCGGGCGGTGGAGCGGGCCTTGGCATCGATGTGCGCGACGGGTTCATGCTGGCCGCCAAAATGGCCGGGAACGAGAATCTGGAGGTCGTGGTGGAGGACGACCAGCGCAAGCCCGACATCGCGGTGCAACTGGCCGACAAGATGGTGCAGTCGGAAAAGGTCGATGTGCTGACCGGGATCATCTGGTCGAACCTCGCCATGGCGGTGGTGCCTGCGGTGACCGCGCAGGGCAAGTTCTACCTGTCGCCCAACGCGGGCCCCTCGGCGCTGGCGGGCAAGGGCTGTTCGCCCAACTACTTCAACGTCAGCTGGCAGAACGACGCCTTCAACGAGGCGGCGGCCATGTGGGCCAATGACAACGACGTTAAGAACGTCTTCCTGATGGCGCCCAACTATCCCGCCGGTCAGGACATGATCGCGGGCTTCAAGCGGTTCTACGAAGGTGACATCGCGGCCGAGGTCTATACCAAGCTGGGTCAGACCGACTATGCCGCCGAGATCGCGCAGATGCGCGCCTCCGATGCAGATACGATCTATTTCTTCCTGCCGGGCGGCATGGGGATTTCCTTCATGAAACAATACGCCGGTTCCGGTGTCGACAAGGCGGTGATGGGCCCGGCCTTCAGCTTCGATCAGGGTATTCTGGGTGCCATCGGGGACGCCGCTCTGGGGGTCAAGAACACGTCCCACTGGTCGAAGGACATCGACAACGCCGCCAACAAGACCTTCGTGGAGGAGTTCCAGAAGGAATATGGCCGCCTGCCGTCGCTTTATGCAGCCCAAGGTTACGACACGGCCAATCTGCTGCTGAGCGCCATGGAAAAGGCAAGCGTGACGGATGCGGATGCCTTCCGCGCCGCACTCAAGGAAGCGGATTTCGAGTCTGTCCGGGGCAAGTTCCGCTTTGCCGAGAACCATCACCCCATCCATGACATCTTCATGCGCGAGGTGGTCAAGGAAGGCGACGTGGTCACGAACAAGATCATCGGCACCGCCGCCGCCGACCATCAGGACGCCTACGGCGGCGACTGCAAGATGTGACCGGACGGCCCCGGCGCTGTGCCGGGGCCTTTCCAACCTGCCAAGGGTCCGGGGACCCGCCCGGACCGGAGTAGAATACCCCAATGACGACGATATTGCTGATCGAGCAGATCCTGAACGGGCTGCAATCGGGCATCATGCTGTTTCTCATGGCCGCCGGGCTCACGCTCATTTTCGGGGTCATGGGGCTGATCAACCTCGCCCATGGCTCGCTCTACATGGTGGGGGCCTTCGCGGCCGCTGCCGTGGCGGCGGCCACGGGATCCTTCGCGCTGGGGCTGGTAGCGGCCTTGATCGCCGCAGCAGCGGCGGGCGCGCTGATCGAACTGGTGGTGATCCGCAGGCTCTATGACCGCGACCACCTCGATCAGGTGCTCGCGACCTTTGCATTGATCCTTGTCTTTTCCGAAGGCACGCGGTGGCTCTTCGGGTCCTTTCCGCTCTATCTCGATGTGCCTGCGGCGCTGTCGGGGCCGGTGACACTGCCCGGTGGCATCCTCTATCCGGCCTACCGGCTGCTGATCATCGGGGTCGGGCTGCTGATTGCCGTGGGGCTTTTCGCGCTCATCGCGCGCACCCGCATCGGCATCCAGATCCGCGCGGGCGAGGCGGACCGGGAGATGATCGCCGCTCTCGGGGTGGATATCTCCAAACTCTATACCCTCGTCTTCGCGCTGGGTGCCGCACTCGCCGGGCTGGCGGGGGCCATGGTAGGCGCCATCCAGTCGGTGCAGGTCGGCATGGGCGAGCCGGTGCTGATCCTTGCCTTCGTCGTCATCGTCATCGGCGGGATCGGGTCCATCAAGGGCGCGCTGGTGGGTGCGCTGCTGGTGGGTCTGACCGATACGCTGGGCGGGGTGCTGCTGCCCCTCGGCTTCGGTGCTTTCATGGACCAGTCCGCCGCGACCTCCATCGGATCGGCGCTGGCGTCGATGTCGATCTACATTCTGATGGCGGGGGTGCTGCTGTTCAAGCCCACCGGCCTCTTCGGGGAGGGGTGAGACCATGCGCCGCGAAGCCATCCTGAACATCGTCCTTTTCCTGCTGCTGCCCGTGACCGCCGGGGCGGCGCTGCTGCTGGATGAACCTTTCATCATCACGCTTGCGACCAAGGCCGCGATCCTCGCGCTGGCGGGCGTCGGCCTTAACATCGCGCTGGGGCTCGGCGGGCTCGTGTCGCTGGGGCACGCCGCCTTTTTTGGGCTGGGGGGCTATGCCATGGGCATTCTCGCCGCCCACGCGCAAAGCTATACACCGCTGATGGAGACGCCTTTCCTGATCGAGGGCACGAAGTCCATGCCGGTGATCTGGCTGGTGGCGATCGTTGTCGCAGGCTTGGCGGCACTGGCCATCGGCGCGCTGAGCCTGCGCACCAGCGGTGTCTATTTCATCATGATCACGCTCGCCTTCGGGCAGATGCTCTATTACTTCGCGATCTCATGGCCTGCCTACGGCGGGGAGGACGGGCTTTCGATCTATGTGCGCAACGGGTTTCCGGGGCTGAATACGCTCGATCCGATACAGTTCTTCGCCATCGCCTTCGTCGTGCTGGCGCTGGCGCTGCTCCTTGCCGGGCGGCTGGCGCGGTCCGCCTTCGGCCTCGCCCTTTCGGCGGCGCGCCAGAACGCGGAGCGGGTGGAGACCGTGGGCCTTGCGCCCTATCGTCTGCGGCTCGTGGCCTTCGTGATTTCCGGGGCGATCACCGGGCTTGCCGGGGCGCTTTTCGCCGACCTCAACCGTTTTGTGAGCCCGGTGATGTTCAGCTGGCAGACCAGCGGGGAGATCATGGTTTTCGTGATCCTCGGCGGGGT
>NZ_LWGH01000212.1:0-7078 GCF_001635395.1 Sulfitobacter sp. HI0129
GCGATCTGGTCGTGCTGGCCTGCAACACCGCCTCCGCCGCAACGCCGCGCGAGGTCGCATTGAAGCATGTGGCGCTCTTCGCCACCCCCGCCACCGTTGCCTCCCGCGCGTTTCAGCGCGAACTTGCGTTCCGCGCCATCGGGGTGGACGTGGAAGCACAGGCCTGCGGCGGCGTCGTGGACGCCATCGAAGACGGTGATTTCATCCTCGCCGAGGCATTGGTGCGCAGCCATGTCGACGCATTGAGGCGCAAGATGCCCGAACCGCAGGCGGCCATTCTGGGTTGCACGCACTACCCCCTGATGAAGGAAGCCTTTCAGGAAGCGCTGGGACCGCAGGTCGAAGTTTTCAGCCAGCCGGCACTGGTAGCAGAGGCCCTTGCCGACTATCTGGAGCGCCATGCGGATATGCACGGCAGCGGCGAAGCGGCCTTTCTCACCACCGGGGAGCCCGGGCGCGTCTCTGCCCGGGCCACGCAGTTTTTGCGACGACCCATCACCTTCACCGCCGCCTGACACGGTTTTTCCATCACGGGACGAAACATGACACAGAATATCGCGATACTCGGTGCGTCGGGTTATACCGGCGCTGAACTGATCCGGCTCATCGCTGGCCATTCCTCCATGCAGATCAAGGCGCTGGGCGGCAATTCCAAGGCCGGGCAGCAGATGTCGGAGGTGTTTCCCCATCTGCGCCACCTCGATCTGCCCGCGCTGGTCACGATGGAGGAGATCGACTTCGACGGGATCGACCTGTGCTTTTGCGCGCTGCCACACAAGACTTCGCAGGAAGTCATCGCGAAACTGCCGAAAACCCTCAAGATCGTGGATCTTTCCGCCGATTTCCGCCTGCGGGATCCGGAAGCCTATTCGAAGTGGTACGGCAACCCCCATGCGGCGCTGGAGCAGCAGGGCGAGGCTGTCTACGGGCTGACCGAATTCTACCGTGAAGAGATCGCGGGCGCGCGGCTGGTGGCGGGCACGGGCTGCAACGCGGCCACCGGCCAGTTCGCGCTGCGCCCGCTGATCGAAGCCGGGGTGATCGATTTCGACAATATCGTGCTGGACATGAAATGCGCCGTTTCGGGCGCGGGCCGGAGCCTGAAGGAAAATCTGCTCCATGCGGAGCTGAGCGAAGGGTATCACGCCTATTCCGCCGGGGGCACCCACCGGCACTTGGGCGAATTCGATCAGGAGTTTTCCCGTATTGCCGGGCGTGATGTGAAGGTGCAGTTCACGCCGCATCTCATTCCCGCGAACCGCGGCATCCTTGCGACGACCTATGTGCACGGGGATCCGCAGGCTATTCACAGCACGCTAGCCGAACGCTACGCGGAGGAGCCGTTCCTGCAGGTGCTGGCCTTTGGCGAAACGCCGAGCACGCGGCACATCCGCGGGTCGAACTTCTGCCACCTCGGGGTGGTGGGGGACCGGATCGAGGGCCGGGCCATCGTGGTCGCCGCTCTCGACAATCTGACCAAGGGATCGAGCGGGCAGGCTTTGCAGAATGCCAATCTGATGCTAGATCTGCCTGAAGCCGAGGGGCTGATGATGGCCCCGCTATTCCCGTGATCGTGAGCGCATGAAGAGCCTGAAGAAGCAAAGACGTATCCAGATCATCGCCCTGGCCACCGGGGCGCTGGTTCTGTCGACGGCATTGATCGGCTATGCTCTGCGGGACGGGATCAACTATTTCCGCGCGCCCAGTCAGGTGATCGCGGAGCCGCCGGGCCCGGCGGAGGTTTTCCGCATCGGTGGACTGGTCGAGGAAGGCTCGCTCATCCGGGGGGAGGGCGAGACGATCCGCTTTGCCGTGACAGATGGCGGCGCGGTGGTGCCGGTGACGTTTACCGGGGTGCTGCCCGACCTCTTTGAAGAGAACCAGGGCATGGTGGGCACCGGTCGTTACGTCAATGGCGTCTTTGAAGCCACTGAAATCCTTGCCAAACATGATGAGACCTACATGCCCAAGGAAGTTGTGGACGCACTGAAGGAACAGGGCGTCTACCAAGCACCCGAAAGCTGATCCGGGCAGGGCCGAACGCTCCCTCTGCAGACTGTTAACCCCTTCCTGTCCACCCTGATCGGACAAACCGGGAGGGGCGGACATGGCGAGTGTAGAGCAGATCGCGAAAGACATCGTGACGCGGGAGGGCGGGTTCGTGAACGACCCCGATGACCCGGGGGGTGCCACAAAGCATGGCGTCACGTTGAAGACATTGCGCCGGCTGGGGCTCGATCTTACGGGGGACGGCGCGGTCGATCTGGCCGATGTGCGCGCGCTGGGGCCTGCGCAGGCGGCGGATATCTTCCTGCGTCATTACTTCGAGGCACCCGCGCTGGACCGGCTGCCGACGGATTTGCAGCCGTCGATCTTTGACATGTACGTGAATGCGGGGGCGAACGCAGTGCGCATCCTTCAGCGCTTGCTGCGGCAGATGGGGCATGATGACCTTTCCGTGGATGGGATCGTCGGCCCCCGGACGGTGGCGGCCGCGGCGCAAGCCCATGCGCGCGCCCCGGCGGAGTTCGTCGATGCCTACGGGATCGCGCGGCGGAACTATTATTTCAGATTGGCTGACCGGCGCCCGGCGTCCCGCAAATTCGCGCGCAGCCGTTCAGGGGGGAAGGGCGGCTGGATACGGCGGGCCGAAACTTTCATCCGCGCCCGCTACCACCTCAGCCCGGCGGCCTTTGCCCGGAGGGTCGCGCCATGGGCCTGATCGAACGGCTGCTGGGGCTCGTCTTCGGCGATGGAAGCCGCGCCCTGCGCGACACTGTCGAAGTCTTTCGCGAAAACGCGGAAAACGGCGCGCGGCGCAGTGCCGAGACGCAGGCGCAGGTGGTGGCGCAATATGGCGCGGAGTTCGTGGGCGCGTCCAAAGGTCGGTTCGACCGGGCGATGGACGCGCTCAACCGGTTGCCGCGACCGATGCTGGCACTGGGAACACTGGGCCTTTTCGTCACGGCCATGGTGGATCCCGTCTGGTTCGCGGAGCGGATGCAGGGGGTTGCACTGGTGCCCGAACCGCTCTGGTGGTTGCTGGGGGTTATCGTCTCTTTCTATTTCGGTGCACGGCATCAGGCCAAGGCGCAGGATTTCCAGCGGTCCATCGCCGGTACCATGGCACGCGTCCCGCAGGTGACAGGCAATATCCGCGCGTTGCGCGGCCTGCGCACCCCGGCGCCCCAAGACGCCGCAACGGAAGACGACGCGGCCCTGACGCTGGAAACACTTGTGCCGGATGCCAACCCGGCGCTGGAGGCATGGCGGCGCGCTTCCTGACTGCGACACCCTGTCGAACCTTTCCGCACTGGAAGTCTATGGCCGTAAAGGCCGTGACCGGGTAATGTGCCCGGCATGATTACTGAACTCGGACATTTCGCCCTCATCCTTGCAACCATCGTGGCAGTCGTTCAGGCGACCGTGCCGCTTGTCGGCGCGCAGAAGGGGTGGGCAGGGTGGATGGCCGTTGCCGAACCTGCGGCGAAGGCCCAGTTCATCCTGACGGCCCTGTCGTTCGGCGCGTTGATGTGGGCTTTCATCACATCCGATTTCAGCCTTCGGCTCGTGGTGCTCAACAGCCATTCGGCCAAGCCGCTCATCTACAAGATCAGCGGCACATGGGGAAACCACGAAGGGTCGATGCTGCTCTGGGTGCTCATCGTTGCCTTCTTCGGCGCGCTTGCGGCATGGTTCGGCGGCAATCTGCCGGCCCGTTTACGGGCGCGGGTGCTGGCGATTCAATCGGCCATCGCGGTGGCGTTTTTCGCCTTCATCCTCTTCACCTCCAACCCCTTCCTGCGGATGGCGGTCCCGCCCTTTGACGGTCAGGACCTCAACCCGCTGCTGCAGGACCCGGGCCTCGCCTTCCATCCGCCCTTCCTCTACCTCGGCTATGTCGGGCTCAGCATGTCGTTCAGCTTTGCCGTTGCAGCGCTGATCGAAGGGCGCATCGACGCGGCTTGGGGCCGCTGGGTCCGGCCATGGACGCTGGCGGCATGGATATTCCTGACCATCGGCATCGCGCTGGGGTCATGGTGGGCCTACTACGAACTGGGCTGGGGCGGTTTCTGGTTCTGGGACCCGGTGGAAAACGCCTCCTTCATGCCATGGCTGCTGGCGGCGGCGCTGTTGCATTCGGCCATCGTGGTCGAAAAGCGCGAAAGCCTCAAAAGCTGGACTATCCTGCTGGCCATCCTTGCCTTCGGCTTTTCGCTGATCGGCACGTTCATCGTGCGGTCGGGTCTGCTGACCTCCGTCCATGCTTTCGCCAATGACCCCGAACGGGGCGTCTTTGTGCTGGCGATTCTCGGGTTCTTCATGGGCGGCGCGCTGATCCTGTTCAGCTTTCGCGCACAGGCGATGGAGGCGCGGGGCGTCTTTGCCCTCGTCAGCCGGGAATCGGCCCTGCTCGTCAACAACCTGCTGTTGGGTGTCGCCTGTTTCGTGGTCTTCGTGGGCACCATGTGGCCGCTGGTGGCGGAGATGTTTTTTGACCGCAAACTCAGCGTCGGGCCGCCCTTCTTCAACGCGGCCTTCACGCCCTTCATGCTGGTGCTGGGGCTGATCCTGCCCGTGGGCTCGTCGATGCCGTGGAAACGGGCGCGCATCTGGCGCAGCCTGCGCCCGCTGGTACCGGCGGCGATTCTGGCGCTGGCGATTGTCGGGCTGCTCTATGCGGTGCAGTCGGGGCGCAGCCTGCTGGGGCCGCTTGGCGTGGGCCTCGGGGCCTGGGTCGTGATGGGCGCGGTGCTGGACCTGCTTCGCCGGACAGGCCGCAAAGGCGGACTTTCGGACCGGCTCGGTCGGCTGTCGCGGCTGCCCCGCGCGGACTGGGGCAAGGCCACGGCCCATGCCGGGCTGGGTATCGTCATGATCGGCGTCGCCGGGCTGACCGCCTGGATGCAGGACGACATCCGGGTCGCCGTGCAGGACCAACCCTTCGAGGTCGCGGGCTATACGCTGACGCTGAACGATGTGCGTGAAGAGCGCGGGCCCAACTACCTGACGACCATCGCCGATGTTACATTGGCGCGGGACGGTCAGGAACTGGCGCGGCTGTCACCGGAAAAACGGTTCTATCCGGTGGCCCAGATGCCGACGACCGAAGCCGCCATCCACCAGACCTTCGGCCGCGATGTCTATGTCGTCATCGGCGATGCGCAGGGCGACGCGGGATGGACCTTGCGGACCTATATCAAACCGCTGACCATCTGGATCTGGATCGGATCGGGGCTGATGGCGCTCGGCGGTCTGCTGAGCCTGAGCGACCGGCGGTTCCGCGTGGCAGCGGGCGCGCAACGTGCGGGCACTGACGGCAAGACGCCTGCACAGGTGCCTGCGGAATGAAGCGGCTGCTCATGTTGCTGATTTTCTGCGCCAGCCCGCTATGGGCGGTGCAGCCCGATGAGATCCTCGACGATCCGGCGCTGGAAGCCCGCGCGCGCGCGTTGTCCCAAGGATTGCGCTGTCTGGTCTGCCGGAACGAAAGCATCGACGAAAGCAATGCCAGCCTTGCGCGAGACCTGCGGTTGCTCGTACGCGAAAGGCTGGTGGCGGGTGACAGTGACGAAGAGGCGGTGAATTTCATTGTCGACCGCTACGGCGAATATGTCCTGCTAAACCCGCGCCGCACCGGATCGACCTTGCTGCTCTGGGGCGCGGGGCCGCTGATGTTGTTGCTGGCCGGCATCGGCGCGCTGCTCTACCTGCGCAGACGGTCCCGCGGCACCGGGCCGGAAGGAAACGCGCTGACGCCGGACGAACGCGCCCGGCTGGACGACATTCTCAACAGATGACGCCCCGTTCCGCTGGCCCGTCGCAGGGCCTTTGCTAGGGTAGATCCGAAAGCGCCCTGGCGCGAACGGAGGATTCCCATGGACTACCAGACACTGACCTATTCGCTGGAAGAGGGCGTTGCCCTCGTCACGCTGAACCGGCCGGAAAAGATGAATGCGCTCAATACCCAGATGCGGGCAGAGATCGCGCATGCCGTCACCCGGGGCGGCAAGGAAGGGCGAGTCGTCGTCATCACCGGGGCCGGGCGCGCCTTTTGCTCGGGCCAGGACCTGGGGGACCGGACCGGCGGCGGGGGCGATCCGGAGCGTACGCTGCGTGACGAATATGCGCCGATGCTGCGCGCCATCGTGAATTGCCCCGTGCCGACGATTTCAGCCGTCAACGGGCCGGCGGCTGGGGCTGGGGCGAACCTCGCGCTCGGGGCCGATGTGGTGATCGCCAGCGAAGCAGCTTATTTCCTGCAGGCGTTCACCCGGATCGGTCTGATCCCGGATGCGGGGGGCACCTATACGATGCCGCGCCAGATGGGCATGGCAAAGGCGATGGGGGCGGCACTTTTCGCGGACAAGATCACCGCCCGGCAGGCCGATGACTGGGGCATGATCTGGGAGGCGGTTGCAGAGGATGAATTCGACGCCCACTGGCGCGCCCGGGCGGCGCAGCTGGCGCAAGGCCCCACCTTGGCCTACGCGGGGGTCAAGAAGGCGATCCGCGAAAGCTGGGACAATTCATTCGAGGAGCAACTGACGCTGGAAGGGCAGGAGCAGGGTAAATGCGGCAAGTCCCGTGATTTCACCGAAGGTGTGCTGGCCTTCATGGAAAAACGCCCCGCCAAGTTCGAAGGGCGCTGAACGCGCCAGCATTTCCCAGCAACGCGCCGCGCTCAGACGCTGCGTTCGACCAGCAGCACGTCCTCGGCAGCGGGGGCTGGCCCCGTGGCCCGCGCCACGACTGCTACGGCCACCCCATCCGCAAAGACTGTGTGGACGGTGCCGGATACCGCGGAAACGGTGATCCGGGGCGGGGTCTGGCCCTTGTCATAGACGACGGCGATCTGATCGCAGTCATGCTGCGTATCGGGCACCAGCGCCCCGCGCGGCGTGGGATCGGCCATGCGGCTGCGCTGCATCAATCCGGTCGCTTCGTCCCAGCGTAATCCGGAAGGCGTATTTCGTCGTGTCGTCATCGCGATACCTCCTTCTGGGGGCCGGGAGGGCGAGTGGCCGGGTGGGGCCGATGGCCCGCCCCGGTGCTCCGCCTTGGGTTGTTCGAGCCG
>NZ_LWGH01000213.1:0-19135 GCF_001635395.1 Sulfitobacter sp. HI0129
AACAGCGCACCAACTTCGATCTGGAGATGTTGGAGGCGACCGGCGTCTGCAACGGCATCGAAAACTATTCACGCTACCTGACGGGCCGCGCCCCCGGCGAGCCGCCCCCCACCCTTTTTGAATTCATCCCCGACAACGCCATCGTCTTCGCCGATGAAAGCCACGTGTCGGTGCCGCAGATCGGCGGAATGTACAAAGGCGACTACCGCCGCAAGTTCACGCTGGCCGAACACGGGTTCCGCCTGCCGTCCTGCATGGACAACCGCCCGCTCAAATTCGAGGAATGGGATGCCATGCGGCCGCAATCGGTCTTTGTTTCCGCCACCCCCGCCGCATGGGAAATCGAACAGGCGGGCGGCGTTTTCACCGAACAGATCATCCGCCCGACCGGCCTGCTGGATCCCAAGATCGAAATCCGGCCCGTCGAGATGCAGGTGGATGACCTGCTGGACGAGGTGCGCAAGGTTGCCGCCGACGGCTACCGCACGCTGGTCACGACCCTGACCAAGCGGATGGCCGAAGACCTGACCGAATACATGCACGAACAGGGCATCCGCGTGCGCTACATGCATTCGGACATCGACACGATCGAGCGCATCGAGATCCTGCGCGACCTTCGGTTGGGGGCCTTCGACGTGCTGATCGGGATCAACCTGCTGCGCGAAGGTCTGGATATTCCCGAATGCGGGCTGGTGGCCATTCTCGACGCGGACAAGGAAGGGTTCCTGCGTTCAGAAACCTCGCTGATCCAGACGATCGGCCGGGCCGCCCGAAACGCCGAGGGCCGTGTGATCATGTACGCGGACCGCATTACCGGATCCATGGAACGGGCCATCGGCGAAACCGATCGCCGCCGGGCCAAGCAGATTGCCTACAACGAGGCACATGGGATCACCCCGCAGACGGTGAAGAAGAACGTCGAGGATATCCTCGCCGGGCTCTACAAGGGCGATGTGGACATGAACCGCGTCACCGCCAAGGTGGACAACCCCCTGGCGGGCGGAAACCTGCAGGCGGTACTGGACGGGCTGCGCACCGACATGCGCAAGGCCGCCGAAAACCTCGAGTTCGAGGAAGCCGCCCGGCTGCGGGACGAGGTCAAGCGTCTGGAAGCCGTGGATCTGGCAATCGCCGACGACCCGATGGCGCGGCAGTATGCGGTGGAAAAAGCGGTGGACGATGCGCAAAAGGCAGCGGGCCGCTCAACCGCGGGCCGCGGCGGTATGCGCGGGGGTAACGTCAAACGGCGCAAGCGCTAGCCTTGCGCCGCGCGCGTCCTAGTCAAAGATCATCTTGCCGATCATCAGCAGCAGCGCCGCGCCGATCAGGCCCACCACGATGATCGCAACCAGCCCCCCGGCGGCAAGCGCGCCCAGACCGAGCAGGGCCAGAACGAAAGGCGCAAGCACGGCCCCGACGAGTCCCAGCAAGGCAAACTTGCCCTTGTGTTTTCCGGCGACGAGCCCGGCCAGCCAGCCCGCCACCAGACCGATGATGGCCAGCACCACGAATATGAAAATGCCGAAGCCCTGCAACAGTTCTTCCATCTGAGCGACCCTTTCCGTCTTGATCTACCTGACAACCCTGTCAGCCTGACTTCGTTCCCGCAACCTTCGCGACTCTGGGTATGACCGAAATCGAAGCGCACCATTCCCACCTCTACCCCGGCGCGACCGGGCGCATCCTGTCAGGAAAGGATGGCGCCGCGCTCATCCGGTTTGCGGATGGCGCTTCGGCCTCCGCGCACCTTGCATGGCCGGAACTTGCTGTCGCTGCCTATACCACTTTTGCCGGGTCAGATATCCCCGCGAAATCCTGGCGATTGGTCGAACTGGAAGACGGAGCGTTCCGCGTGAAGGCGCGGATTGCGGTCACCGAGACCTGCAAAAAGGGCGGCCATTAGCCGCCCTTCCTTCCTCGTTTCATCAAGGTCAGATCCAGTAGTAGGGAATGCCGTAGTGGTCAAAGGTCCGCTGTTCCCATGCACGGTCCTGATGCCAGTCGTCCCGGCGTTCAGGCGCGCCCTTGAGCTGTTCGGGCGTGATGTCCGTGACGAACCCGTGCCGCGAAGTATCGTAGCGGAGCGCATCCCATGGGACAGGGTGGTGATCTTCCCCCATACCCAGAAAGCCGCCGAACCCCATGACGGCATAGGCGACCTTACCGGACTCCTTGTCGATCATCAGATGGTCGATATGGCCCACTTCGGACCCGTCTGCACCGTAAACATTGGTTCCATTCACGTCAGAGGAGGAAACCAGCGAGGCGGTATGAGACTTCGTGTTCATTGCGCGTTCCTTTCTTGTCTGAATTGATAGAAACAAAACGCACGGTTTCATTTCAGGTTCCTGCCAAGGCCATGGGGTGGGCGGCATCCAGCCTAGGGCAAGAGGGCCGAAACCGCCCCCGCGCCCTTGTCCGTGAGGCCGAAGAATTATTTTCGTGGCGCTATTGAAAGTGGTCTGGGCGCGCACGATTTACCCTCCAGCGTATCCCCGGAGGACATAGAATGCGCATTACCCTGCCTGCCCTGCTGACACTCGGCGCCCTTGCCACGCCCGCCTTCGCGGACATGACCAGCGGCACGATCCTAGCCTACGACCGTCTCGCCAACGTCATCGTGCTTACCGACAAGACGCATTGGACCCTTCATGCCGATGCTCTCGTCCCTGCCGACCTGAAAGCCGGGGATAAGATCACCATCGATTTCGTATCCGACGGTGACAACGGCTCCCTGCCCGTCAAAAAGCTCGAACGCCAGTAAGGACCAAAAAAGGGTGCCCTGATTAAAGGGCACCCCGATACTGGTTAAAATTCCTTTGGTGAGAATTACTCTGTCTGCGCCGGCTCTTCGTCAGGCGGCGTGACGCTGATGCCCGGAACGGTGACGGTCTCTTCTTCCGATGTCACCTCGACTTTGGGCACTTCCACAGTGACCTCTTCCTCGGTCATTTCGATGGAGCCTACTTCCGCGTCGAACTTCGGCAATTCGCCCCCCTCAACCGAAACATCCACATCGGGCAGGCTGCCCTCTTGCGTTTGATCAATGTCGATGAGGTAGACTGCACCGGCGATGACGACGGCGGCAACCAGCCCCCCGACCACGGCAACACTCGTTTTCATTGTGTATTCCTTCTTTCCTTTCAACGCCTGATTGGGCGCTGTCGGTGCAGAAACCATCGAAAGACAAAAGGGTTCCGGCCAGGGAAAGGTTCCGAACGAAAGTGTGGAACGCCGGTCACATTTCCGCGTTGAGCCTCCAGACACGTCATTTCGTTATCGGAGGCAAATATGGAATTCGGAATTTTCGGCCTAATCGTGCTGATCGCCGACATCTACGCGATCTATCAGGTACTTACCTCGGCAAGCTCCACGGCGGCAAAGGTGATCTGGACCCTCGTGATCCTGATACTGCCCGTGCTTGGCTTCATTGCTTGGCTCATCGCAGGGCCGCGCGGCAACAAAGTCCGCACCTGATCGATAAAGTTATGTGACAAATGGCCCCTTTCGAGGGGCCATTTTCATTTGGCGGTCGCGGTAACCTTTTCTTAGTGCCGGATTAACCAAGATGGCGGGCAGGAGCGCCGTCATGAAACCTCTCGCCTTTGCCTTCACCCTACTGGTCCAAACACCCGCTCCCGGCGCCGCCGGTCCATGGCTGGCAGAGAGCGGGAGCACCTTCACTTCGGTTTCAACGACGCTCAATTATCAGCTGGATGTAACCCGCAACACCTACCTTGAACACGGGCTGCATCCCCACCTGACCCTCGGCGCAGAGCTGATCCTTGAAAACGATCGGTTCGGCAGTCGGAAAGGCGGTGCCACGCTGTTCCTGCGACGACCGCTCGACATGGGGGCGGCTCCCCATCTTTTCGCCTATGAACTGGGTCTGGGCGCGCGGTGGGCAAATGAGGTGACCCACCCCCACGCCCAAGCGGGGCTGTCATGGGGGCGGGGTTTCGAATGGCGGGGAACATCGGGTTGGGCCACGGTCGATAGCGCCCTGCGTAAGGGGCTGAAGGACAGCGGCTATCTCTTCAAGGTAGATGGTACAATCGGGCTCAACCTCACCTCGGATCTCGCGGCAATGGGTCAGATATACCTCTATCAAAGTGAAACCGGGAACGGGGCTACCTTGGCGCCTTCCTTTGTCTGGCGTTACCTCGAAACGCGGGACAGCCGGATCCAGATCGGTTTTGAAACCCCTTTGGACCGGCCTGAACGAACCGCCGCCAAGATCGGGCTTTGGCAACGGTTCTGATCACGGTCCCTCAGCGGTTGTCCATCCGCACCAGCACGGAAACCTTGCCCTTCACCGGGGTGCCCCAAACGAGGTGCAGGCGTTTGCCATCCGTCCCTTCCGAGAGCCGGCAATAGGGCATCTGGTACTGCGCCACATTCGCTGCATTACGAATTGCGCCATGCGCCACCACCGCATCGGCGTTCAGCGCCTGTCCCTCGAAGGGCAGCTTGCCATCCGTTCCGATGATCCAGGTATCGGCGGGCGTGGTCTGGGTAAATTCGATCTCCACCGCGTTGGAAACCTGTCGGTCGACGAGATGAAAGGAATTGCCTTTCATCACCACGTTCTTGCACCGGGAAAGGTCCAGATCGGCAAAGGTCGTATCCACGCGCTCAACCCGTTCGATTGCGCCGTTGATGCTGCGGAACTTGTTGCCGGTGATCGTCACACCATTCAGGAAATGCCCCGCCCCATGCGGCTTGACCACGAGATAGCTGAACCACGGTGCAACTTCGCCGGACAGGAAGATGTTGTCCGTCACGCTCAGCGCGCTGAACGAAAAACCGGAGGTGAAGCCCGGCGTCGGGTCCTGTTCATTCGTCCATTCAATGAAACAGTTATCGACATAATTGCCCGTGACAACCGCCGAGGTATAGGACGACGCAAGGATCAGACCGGCAGACCGCACCCCGTTGTCGATGGCATCCCCCTGAAAGAAATGGTTGCCGGTAACGATGCTGTTGCCCCCGGCCAACAGAGCGAAATGCCGGAATTTCGTGGCCCTGTTGTCGCGCAGCTTCACGTCATTGGCGTTGGTGTTGAGCGCGATGGTACGGCGTTCCGGCACCGTCAGCGCATCTTCCGAGGACAGGAACTGGCACCGGTCGATCAACATGCCCTGACATCCCCCGCCGGTGGAGGTCACACCGCGATCCATGGGCCTGCTCACGAAACAGTCGCGCAGGTGAAAGGTGATACCGGAAGGTGCGAGGTTGATCCCGCTGCACCGGTCGTTGCACTGAAACTCTACATCGTCGAGCACGAATTTGCTGAGGCTGGCAAAACCGCTGAAATCCATCAGGTACTTGAAACGCGAGAATGTGAAATTCTGCGTGCCCGCCGCGTCATAAAGCGGCGCGTTCAGCGTAATTTCCTGCTGCGCCACATTTTTCGATCGCACATAAATCTCACGCCCGACGCCCACCCCGGATACATGTGCACCCACGGGAACCGAGGCCACGTTGACCACGCCTGTCAGCTTGCGGGGGTCCGACGGCGAATAGGTCGCCCGCGAGGTGACGGTCGTCGTGTCCCACGCGCTGCTCGCCGCCGCTTCGAGCTGACCGTTGCGGATGACACGCCGGGTCGCATAGCTCGACTTGTCCGGAACGGCGGACTGCATGTCGAGCGGGGCGCTCACCGTTATCTTGCGCCCGCCCATGTCGAGCGATTCGTGGTCGGAATTGCTGAGCAACGCCTGAAACGCTTTCAGGAACGCCGTTTCCTCACCGCCGAAGGCTTCGATGTACTGGGGCAGGTTGAAATCCCGGCGCAGCAGCAACACCGCCTCAGCAGGCATGCTCACCTTGCCTTCGAACCGGGTCGGCGCGTCGAAAGTCACACTGGTTTCAAGGCGAAAGGTCCCCTCCGGCACCAGCACGCAGCGCCCCGCCGCGACGGCATTGGCGGCTTCAAACGCCGCGGTATCGTCGGTCACGCCATCGCCTACAGCGCCATAATCCCGCACGTCGACCTGTGCGAGCATGTCGCGCAGAAAGATGGATGTGACATCTTCGATCACCAGATCGTCGATCCTGACGACGCCCCCGGTCTGCCCGGTCAGATCGATCCCGAAATGCCCGTATTGCGGCTCCATGCCCCAGACCATGTCCACCCCGGCCCGGTTCCCGGTGCCTACGATGGCGGTGATCTCCTCTACCTTGCCATAGGTCGTCAGCTGCGTTGCAGGCCCGAACTCTAACAGTCCGCTTGCCCGCGATCCGTTGGACAGCGCTGGATAGCCCGCAATGCGCACCGCAGGAAGATTGCCGCTGACCGCCTTGACCCGCGCCGTTATCCGCAGGTAGCAGCCCGGCAAAATCGGCGTTTCCCCCTTGTAGCGCAACCGCTGTATCGTCTGCGTCTTCAAGAGTTCGAGCGCTCCGCCGAAATCCTGATCCGCCGCAATGAATGCCGCATCCGCCGAACCTTCGTAACTGTCCGAACCGGGCGTTCCATCGGCGCTGGAATAGGGCTGCAGCCCATCCGCGAAGGGGCTCGGCATCAGCAGCAGTCCGTCGGTAATCGCCTTGTTCATTGAATCTTCCCTTTCTGCGGCATCCCGAAGCATCGGGACCGGCACGTGTTCCAGCGGCGCGTTGCCGGGCAACGCAGGAACGGGGAAGTATTCTTCAGGTATTAACGAAGGGCGCGCCGGGGGCGCGCAGCAAGCAAAGACCGCGCAACGCTTGGGTCAGGCCGTAACGCCCGGATTACCGAGGATCTGAACGGCACCGATGCGCCAGCCTTCTTCGGTTTCTTCCATCTTGTAGTCGAGCAGATGCATGAAACCCTTCGCATCGGTTATCTGAACCTTCTGCCAGAGGTTCCCGGCCACTTCGCGCAGTTCAAGATACCGCACCTCTGCCGGGCGATGGACCATGGGATACCCCTGGGTGACCATGCGCTCGAAATTCTGCGGGCTCTGGAAAAGAAACCTGAGTTGCGGTGTGGCATAGCCAAAGGCGGTGTCGAAATCGTCCGCCTTGAAGGCTTCGAACTGGCTATCGATGGTCTCCTTGATCTCGGCATCCTGCGCCAGAGCCGCGATGCCGCTCGAAAGAGCCATCAATGTTCCCAGAATAAGTGCGATCCATCCTTGCCGCATGTCGGTATCCTCCCTAACCGCCTGACTTATGTTAAGTCACGCGGGTCAGCAGGCAAGAGTTTCACCCTGCGACGAGTCGCCCCGCCAGCGCCGCATCGATAAGCGCGGTCGTCTCGTCGATGCCGTAGAGCGCGATGAAACCACCGAACCGGGGGCCCTGGCTCGCCCCCAGCAGCACTTCGTAGAGCGCCGTGAACCAGTCGCGCAGCGGATCGAACCGGGGCTTGCCCACCGCGAAAACCATGCTTTGCAGGGCTTCGGCATCGGCCCCGCCATCCCAGTTTTTCAGGCGGTCGCGAAGATCTTCGAGCGCCTCGCGCTCCGATTCGCTGGGCTCCCGGAAGACTTTGTTCGGCTTTACAAAATCGTTATAATAGCGCACCGCGTGACCGGCCGCCGCGTCCATCCCCGGATGGCTTTCCGGCGAAGCCTCGGGCGCATACCTCTGGATGAATCCCCAAAGCTGCGACTTGTCCTCGGCCGAGGAAACGGAAGCCAGATTGAGCAGCATGGAATAGGGCACCACCATGTCCGATGCCGGGACTTCGCCGCCATGGATGTGCCATACCGGATTGTTGAGCCGCGCCTTGGTATCCTGCGTTTCATAGGCCCGAAGCTGTTGATGGTATTCATCGACAGCCTTCGGAATAACGTCGAAATACATGCGCTTCGCCGTCTTCGGCTTCTGATACATGAAGTAGGACAGGCTTTCCGTGCTCGCATAGGTCAGCCATTCGTCGATGGTAAGACCGTTGCCGGATGATTTGGATATCTTCTGCCCGTTTTCGTCGAGGAACAACTCGTAGGTGAAATGCTCGGGCGCCTTTTCCCCCAGGATGCGGCAGATGCTGTCGTAGATCGGGGTGTTGGTGGAATGGTCCTTCCCGTACATCTCGAAATCGACACCCAAAGCCGCCCAGCGCGCCCCGAAATCGGGCTTCCACTGCAGCTTCACATTGCCGCCCGTGACGGGCAGCGTCATTTCGGTACCGTCCTCGTCGTCAAAAGTAATCGTGCCGTCCTTGGCGTTTACCTCTTTCATCGGGACATACATGACACGACCCGTTTCGGGATGGATGGGCAGGAAGATCGAATAGGTCTGCCGGCGCTCTTCGCGCAGCGATTTGAGCATTACCGACATGATTTCATCGTACTTTTCGCAGGCGCGCAGCAAGATTTCATCGAACTGGCCGGAACGGTAGAACTCCGTCGCCGAATAGAACTCGTACTCGAACCCGAAGGTATCGAGAAACCGTCGCAACATCGCGTTGTTGTGGTCGCCGAAACTGTCGAACTTTCCGAACGGGTCCGGGACAGAAGTCAACGGTCGCTGCAGATGCTCGGCCAGCGCCTCCGGGTTGGGTACATTGCCCGGCACCTTGCGCATACCGTCGAGATCGTCGGAAAAGCAGATCAACCGCGTGGGAATATCGCTGATCGCCTCGAAGGCGCGGCGGATCATCGTGGTGCGCGCGACCTCCCCGAAGGTACCGATATGCGGCAGGCCCGACGGGCCATAGCCCGTCTCGAACAGGACGTATCCCTTTTCCGGCGGCGCTTTTTCATAGCGTTTCAATACCCGGCGCGCTTCTTCGAAAGGCCATGCTTTGCTGGTCATTGCCGCTTCGCGCAGTTCGGACATTGTCTATGCTTTCCAATTGAGTTGCCCGGCGCGGGGGCGCCGGCGTCGCCCGTTCCTATTGCGTCACCCCTGAGCCGTCAATATTCTGCGCTGCAACGTGAAATCCGAAGGACAGCCGATGCCCAGCGAAGACCCACATTCCCTCAGCGCGCAGGATTGCCTTGTCGCGTTGATGATCGCCATTTCCGCGTCGGATGAAGACATTCGCACCGCCGAACTGGTCAAGATCGAATCCGCGGTGAACACCTTGCCGATTTTTTCGGGCTACGACAGCGACCGGCTGACCACCATGGGCAAGACGGTCTTCGATCTCTTCGAGCAGGAAGACGGGTTGGACGCGCTGTTCGGCCTGATCCGCGAATATTTACCGGAACGCCTGTTCGAAACCGCCTACGCCCTCGCCTGCGACGTGGCAGCCGCAGATGGCCGCATACGTGAAGCCGAATTGCGCCTGCTGGAGGAAATCCGCTACGAGCTGAACCTCGATCGCCTGCATGCCGCGGCCATCGAAAGAGGTGCCCGGGCACGCCACATGACCTGAGGTGAAACCCCGGCGGTCATGCCCCGTAAAGCGTGCTCCACCGTTCGATAAGCTCCTGCTGAACCCGTTTCGCCCGGGCATTCCAACCACGTGCCCCGGGCGGGCGTTCGCGCTCCTCCCGGCTGATCTGCGCGCGTTCCTTGGCGTCGGCGGCGAAAATGGCAAAGGCCAGTTCCTTGCCGTCCTCGGCCACCATATACCCCGCGAGGCCCGAGACGAAGTTGAGCGTTCCGGTCTTCGCCGCGACCTTGATCGGGTGGTTTCCATCCGGGCGGCCACGGCTGTCGCGCAGCCGGATGGATTTCAGGATCGGGCGCAGCCCTTCTCCGCGCGCCTCCAGCAAGGCCGTCACCATGTCAGAAGCGGTCAGGCGGCTGTCGTCGCTCAGCCCCGAATGGTCAGCCATCCGGGGGCCGATCAGGCCATAGTTCGCCATTGCCCATTTGTTCATCTCTTCCGCCGAGGCCCGTAGCGAAGCAAGCTCCGGCACACGCTTTTTCGACGCGGCCATCCCTACCATCTCTGCGGTGAGGTTGGTGGACCACTTGAGCATGTCCTTCAGGATACCGCGCAAATCCCCGCTGCGCTGCGTGACCAGCACCTTCGCATCCTGCGGCAGCGTCGGAGTGATTTTCGGCGCGCCGAGGACGATCCCGTTTGACCGGGCGAGCGTGGCAAAGACGTCCCCCGCATAGAGCCCGGGCTTGCGCACCGGTAACCAGCGCGCGCCTCCGTTGCCCAAGGCCCGCCGGGCCACCGTCCATTCGTCACGCAGGCCAGCGTCGGCGTAGGTATAGACCGGCGCCTTGCGATCGATCACACGCATCTGCGCCATTTGAACGCCCGGGCGGTACTTGGCGGAGCGGCCTTCCATGCTGACGTCATAGCCGTCTCCGCCGCGTTTCCATTCGAAATGCACCCGGTTGTAGTTCAGCGCGATGCCCGACACCGAAGGATTGTAACCCACGTGGTCGGGCTGTTCGGGGTCGATCATCGCCTCTACCGGCAGGGCAGCCTGGTAGACCAGGAAATCGCCTTTCACGCCGATGATCCCGGCCTCTTTCAGGTTCGCGGCCATGGTGCCCAGGGCATCGGTATCCAGCGTCGGATCCCCGCCTCCGGCAAGGATCAGATCCCCCTGAATCTCCCCTCCGGTTACACCGCCCGTAGCCAGCAGACGCGTCTCGAACCTGTGATCCGGCCCGAGGATATCGAGGGCATAGAGCGCGGTCAGCGCCTTGGCCACACTGGCCGGCGGCGTGCCTTCCTGTGCGTTGGACTGCTCCAGCCGCGCCCCGGTGCCAACCTCCGCCACGGCAAAGGCGACCTCTCCGGAAAGGTTCTGGCCACGAATGATCTGATCCGGTTCAGGGACATTGCGGCGTGAAAGGTCCTCCCCCCGCAGAACGGGCCGCAGGGATGAAGTGGGCGGTTCAGCCGCAGCGGCGCGCACGGCAATAAGGGAGGCAGCGCCCCCCAAGAGAAAACGACGGGTAACATTCCTAGACATGAGTCTCATTTAAACCGCGCGCAGGGGGTGTCCACAAGCAGTCTCAAATCACATTTCGCTGTCCGATGCGCCATGATAACCGACATCGATGAAATCCGCTGTTCCGATCATGTTTCTCGCGATGTCGCTGATTCCCGCCGGGGACAGCGCGGGTAAAATATTGACGTCGGCATTCGGGGTCTCTCCGCTTTTCGTGGCCTGGTCCCGCTTTGTGCTGGGAACGTTGCTCGTCCTTCCCTTCATCCCGTCCGGCACGCTCCGCCTGCTGCGCGACCCCCGTATCTGGGTGCGTGCAGCAATGCTGGCGGGGGGCATCAGCTGCATTCAGACCGCATTGAAAACCGAAGAGGTCGCATCAGTCTTTGCCGCATTCTTCATCGGGCCGCTTGTCAGCTATGTGCTTGCAGTGATTTTCCTGCGGGAAACCGTCACGCCCCTGCGCAGCCTGCTCGTCGCACTCGGTTTCGTGGGCGTTTTGGTTGTGGTCCGCCCCGGCATCCAGTTCTCAATCGGCCTTATGTGGGCGCTCGCGGCGGGCACCTTCTACGGGATATACCTGACCATGTCGCGCTGGCTGGGCGGGCTGGGGCATCCGCTGTCGCTGACCTTCACCCAACTGGCGATTCCCACGCTGCTGCTTTTGCCGGTGGGGCTGTGGCAACTGCCGCCGGTCACCGCCCCCATCGCGGCGCTGACATTGGCGAGCGCCGCCTTTTCCATGCTGGGCAACCTGCTGCTGCTCTACGCCTATCGGGTCGCGTCGGCGACGCAGGTGGCACCGCTTGTCTATTTCCAACTCGTGGCCGCCGTCGGTCTTGGCTGGCTCATCTTCGGCGACTGGCCCGACGCCTTCACCTGGATCGGCCTCGGCATCATCCTGACCGCCGGGCTCGCTTCGGCGCGGCTGCGTTCATCCTAGTCCCATTGCCCGGCGGCACGGATCGCAGTGGACGACGCGTCGGTCATCGCCACATTCACGAAACACCACGCCGGGGCCTTGGCCTGCGCCAAGAGCTGCGACTGGCTCCCCGGGATGCGGTAGCGGGCATAAAGCGCCGATGCGCGGCTCATCCGGGCCGATATGCGCTGCCCGGGCCGGGCGAGAACACCTACCGGGACCGCCTCCATGATCGCGCGCCAATCCTGCCACAGATGAAACTGCGCAAGGTTATCGGCCCCCATCAACCAGACGAAGCGAACATCCGGGTAGAGCGCGCACAACCGCGCCAGCGTCTCTGCCGTATAGCGGGTGTCCAGACGTGCCTCTATGTCGGTCACATCGACGCGTGGATGGTCCATGACCAGCCGGGCCCGCGCCATCCGCCGTTCGAGGGGGGCGGGGCCTTTCGGTTTCAGCGGATTGCCCGGGCTTACCAGCCACCACACCCGGTCGAGGCCAAAGCGCTTCAACGCTTCCCGCGTGATATGGGCATGCCCTTCATGCGCAGGATCGAAAGACCCGCCCAATAAGCCGACGACCTGTCCCGGTCCGGTCAGTGGATAGTCGAAACGCAAGAAAACCGGCCCCCGGTGTTGGCTGCATCAGGGGCCGAAGGGAGGGGCTTTGCCGAGGTTTGTCAATCGCGGCGCAGAGAATGGCGCCGACAATAACCCCACGCTCCGGGCAATTTCAGCCGCGCGTTACCGGCTTTCCTGTACCAATGCGTCGTCCGGCAAGGGCTCAACCCTGTCGCCGACCGCAATGCGGCCCGGCCGCAGCACGCGCGCACACCATCCGCCATGACCGCGCAGGGCACTGTAACCGCCCTCCCCCAGCGCCTTTTCAATCCGGCTGCAGGGTGCACAGACGGTCGTCCATTCCAGCACCGCACCACCCACGGCGACGCGCCGACCCTTCAAGGCAACAAGGTTGATACCGGAGACCACCAGATTACGCCGGAGCTTCCGCGCCTCTACCGGGCCTTGCCCCAGCAATGCGCCAACCACTGCCAGATGCTCCGCCTGTATCAATGTCACCGCACGCTTTCCGGGTCGGGCGTGATCACCCGAAAGGCCTTTTTCCACGATCTGAGCGTCCTGAACGGAAACAGGCTCCGCAAGCCGCCCGGGACGCAACCAGATTTCCTCGATTCGCCCCGGCTGGGCATAGGTTGAGACGAGCGTCTTGAGATCACGCATGATGGCGCTCCACGCAGGGTTTGATCTTGGCAGCCGCGAAGGATATTGGACGGCAACTCATTTCTGTCCGAGGATTCCCATGGCAGCCTACCAATACGTCTATCACATGTCCGGTGTTTCGAAGACCTATCCGGGCGGCAAGAAGACTTTCGAGAACATCAATCTGAATTTCCTGCCCGGTGTAAAAATCGGTGTGGTCGGTGTGAACGGCGCGGGTAAGTCCACCCTGCTGAAGATCATGGCCGGTCTCGACAAGGATTTTTCTGGCGAGGCTTGGTCCGCGGAGGGCGCAAAGGTCGGCTATTTGCCGCAGGAACCGAAGCTCGACCCGGACCTCACCGTGCGTGAGAACGTCATGCTGGGCGTGGCGCCCAAGAAGGCGATCCTCGACCGCTACAACGACCTCGCGATGAACTACTCGGACGAAACGGCGGACGAGATGGCGAAGCTGCAGGACGATATCGACGCGCAGAACCTGTGGGATCTGGACAGCCAGATCGACGTGGCGATGGAAGCCCTGCGCTGCCCCCCGGACGACGCCAATATCGCCGATCTGTCGGGCGGTGAAGCGCGCCGCGTGGCGCTATGCAAGCTGCTGCTCGAAGCGCCCGACATGCTGCTTCTCGACGAACCGACCAACCACCTCGACGCTGAAACCATCGCCTGGCTTCAGCAGCACCTGATCGACTACAAGGGCACGATCCTGATCGTCACGCACGACCGCTATTTCCTTGACGATATCACCGGCTGGATTCTCGAGTTGGACCGAGGTCGCGGCGTTCCCTACGAAGGCAATTATTCCGACTGGCTGGAGCAGAAAGCCAAACGACTGGAACAGGAAGCGCGCGAAGACAAGTCCAAGCAGAAGACGCTGGAACGCGAACTGGAATGGATGCGGCAGGGCGCCAAGGCGCGGCAGGCAAAGTCCAAGGCCCGGATCAACGCCTATAACGAGCTTGCCGAGACCTCCGAACGGGAAAAGCTCGCCCGTGCGCAGATCGTCATCCCCAACGGCCCCCGCCTCGGCAACAAGGTGATCGAGGTCGAAGGCCTGAAGAAACACATGGGCGACAAGCAATTGATCGACGGGCTGGACTTCTCCCTGCCGCCCGGGGGCATCGTGGGCGTGATCGGCCCCAACGGCGCCGGTAAATCGACCCTGTTCAAGATGCTGACCGGGCAGGAAAAGCCCGATGCGGGAAGCATCGAATACGGCGATACGGTCGATCTGTCCTATGTCGATCAGTCGCGCGATGACCTCAATGCCGACGATACCGTCTGGCAGGCAATCACCGGCGGCGCCGAGATCATCAAGCTGGGCGATGCGGAGGTAAACTCACGCGCCTATTGCTCGTCCTTCAATTTCAAGGGCGGCGACCAGCAGAAGAAGGTGGGTCTGCTGTCGGGTGGTGAACGCAACCGGGTGCATATGGCGCGCCTGCTGAAAGAGGGCGGCAACGTTCTGCTGCTCGACGAACCGACGAACGATTTGGATGTCGAAACCCTGCGCGCGCTCGAAGATGCCTTGGTGGATTTCGCGGGCTGCGCCGTCGTCATCAGCCACGACCGCTTCTTCCTTGACCGGATCTGCACACATATCCTCGCTTTCGAAGGCGAGGCGCATGTCGAATGGTTCGAAGGCAACTTCGAAGACTACGAAGAGGACAAGAAGCGCCGCCTCGGTGCCGACGCTCTGGAACCCAAACGCCTGAAGCACAAGAAGTTCGTGCGCTAATAGCTCTGGTCGCCCCCGACCCGAACGACTCACAACTGACAGGCCCGGCGCATCCATGCGGCGGGCCTATGGCTTCGAAAAAGGCGGTTGCCCCAGAATGTGTCGCGAATTGCCATAATTTAGCCACAGCGCCCGTCTCTCATGTCTTTCGACAAGCAAGGAGCTGGCAATGGCCGTAGTCGCGCTGATGATCGCAAGTATTACCGGCACCCTCGGGTTTCTCACCGCATGGTTCGTGGTGGGTACCGGGCTGCTGATCGCGCTGGTCTTCTATGCTGCTGTCGGCACCATGACTTTCTTCGCCGTCATCGCTCTGGTGCTACTCTCTCAGGAAGGAAACGAAGATTCCACCCTGGCGGATACCGCCCGCGCCTGATAAAATTCCGCTTCGACACCCCGGCCCGCGCATGTCGCGGGCTCTTTCATGGGCCATGACGAACCCCGCGGTCGAAAGCCCCCTCCCAAGAAAAAAAAACCGCCGCTCCTTTCGGTGCGACGGTTTCCCACATCCCCGCGGTGGTAATGGCGGGCCTACTTGTCTTCGGCCATCACCATTTTCTGCATACGTTCGAACAGATTGTCCGAACGGTCATCCGCCAGGCCATGCAGTGGATCGGCAGAGTTGAGATATTCCCGCAGCTTGTTGCTCGCCGCGAGACCGGACCAGACCCGCTGACTGGTCACGCTTTCGACCCGGATCGCCGGTGCCTTGGCCACGCCGGTCAGTTCCGGCTCCCAGTTTTCCTGCAGCCGTTCGGAAACCGCTTGGGCGATCTTTTCGTTGTCCATCCGCGCGCGGCCCATCACGATACCGACGAAACGACCGCTGCCCGCATAGGCAATCTGGCAGTCCCGGTCCTGCAGGGCATCGATGGCCGCATGGGCGATCTGTTCGAGGTTCTGCCGGAAAGCCGCAGGCCGAACAGAGCGGAAGACTGCCCTCAGCCCCACCACATCCAGCGAAAATAGGCTCATCGCGTAGCAACCCGCCGGCAGACGCAGCAGATGATTTTCCAATGACAGAAGGTCACTGACATGGGGGATCCCCAGGTTGATGCCTTCATCGAATTTCAGTTTTGTAAGGGCAGTCAGTTCTGCCAGCGTATGCTGGGCTTCCCGCTCCCGCAGCAGGCTGGCGTTCAGCATACCTGCGGAATTGACGCGCGCACCCAACTCCATTCCATCGAGCGGCTTGCTGATGAAATCGGTCGCACCCGCCTCGAAAGCACGCTGCATCAGCGTGGGCTCGCGGCTGGCCGTGACCATCAGAACCGGCGTTGTCCGGTACTCGGTCTTCTCGCGCAAGATCTTGCACATTTCGATGCCGTCCACCCCCGGCAACATGATGTCGAGGAGGAAGCAGTCAAATGGCATCTCCGTGCTTGAAATCGTTTTCAACGCTGCCTCGGCAGTGTCGCAGCACGTCAGTTCGTATTCCCCCACACGCCCGAGACAGCTTCTGAGCAGTTCGAGAATGACGGGGTCGTCATCCACAGCCAATATACGCATTGCACCAATATCCTTCGCTACGGCAGTTCCGTCATCGCGACGGGTGAGATTGTTCTGTCCATAGAAAGCCATTGATTACGGGCAATGGTGAGACCGATTTGAGGCGATACTTTGGAAGGGTTTGAGTCGCGCCTTCAATAAAACAAGGGATGGATCCGAAATAGAGGCGCAAACGTGCCGCTCAGAGGGTCATCCTGCGACTAGACTTGTACGAATCCCCCTCGGGTGCCATATAGGCGCTGCAGACGTTATTCTATTTCGACCCACTGTCTCCCTTACCGGCGCTCAGTCTTCGATCTCGACCGACTACGCCGGGCTATCGCAACAACGCGGATAGCAACTATAGGAGACAACGGAATGGCCACTGGCACCGTAAAATGGTTCAACACAACTAAAGGCTTCGGCTTCATCGCACCCGACGGCGGCAGCAAGGACGTTTTCGTCCATATTTCCGCAGTTGAGCGTGCCGGCCTCACAGGTCTGGCCGACAACCAGAAAGTGACGTTCGACATCGAATCCGGCCGTGACGGCCGCGAATCCGCGACGAACATCCAACTGGCATAATGCCTGAGGGGGCCTGCCCCCCGCACATGAATTTGACCGGCCCCGTCGCAGGACAGGGCCGGTTTTTCTTTTACAGGGGTTGCCAAGCCTCTTGCGGGGGCCAACACTCTATCCAATCCTTCTTGCAAGAACCCCATGGAGCCTCCGATGCGCCGCCGTACATTCCTTGCCACGTCCCTTGCCGCTGCCACCTTTCCCCAATTCGCCGGTGCCCAGGCAGCGGCCTATGATCCGACGCCGCAGATGGTGTCAGTAAAGGCGCGATACGCGCCGGGCGAGTTGATCGTGCTGCCCCGCAGCCATTACCTCTATCTCGTGACCGCACCGGGCCGGGCCATGCGTTACGGCGTCGGGGTCGGCAGGGCAGGCCTCGAATTTACCGGTAAGGCCAATATCGCGGTAAAAAAGGAATGGCCCACGTGGCGCCCCACGGATGAGATGATCGAACGGGAGCCCGAAACCTACAAACGTTTCATCGGCAATACCGACGCCCAGCCGGGCGGTCCCGGCAATCCGCTCGGGGCACGGGCGCTCTATCTCTTCCAGAACGGGCGGGACACGTTCTACCGCATCCATGGCACGACCGAACCCGGCAGCATCGGCAGGTCAGTCTCCAACGGCTGTATCCGTATGCTGAACGCACATGTCGTCGACCTCTATGAACGCGTGCCCATCGGCACCACCGTTACGGTGCTCTGACCGCTCAATTACGAAACATCTCGGGGCCGGTGCATCACATCAGCCTTTTTCGGTCAAAGGACGTTCCCGTACGCAAAAAGGCCCGGCATCGCTGCCGGGCCTTCTCTTCGTCATGGGCGACGATTTAGTTCAGTGCCTTGTCCGTGATCTCATGGGTCCAGGCGCCCTCCGGCTCCTTGGTGATCACGGGATCCGACCCGCCGGACAGCAACGACTGTACGGTACGCTCGTAATCCGCTTCATCCAGCGTGCCATCGCTGCCTTCGGTCAGCTTCGCGATCTCCCGCATCATGCGCTTCTGATGCTCTTCGGTCTGGGCGCCGGAGGCATCGTTCTCCAACACGATTTCTGCCGCTTCGTCCGGGTTCTCCTCGGCGTATTTCCAGCCCTTCATCGAGGCGCGCACAAACCGCACCATCTTGTCGGCGAACTCCGGGTCCTCCAGCTTGTCTTCGAGCACGTAAAGACCGTCTTCCAGCGTCGCAACGCCCTGATCCTCATACTTGAAGACAGTAAGCTCCTCGGGTGTCAGGCCCGCGTCGATCACCTGCCAGTACTCGTTGTAGGTCATTGTCGATACGCAGGCGGCCTGGTTCTGCAGCAGGGGATCGACGTTGAACCCCTGTTTGAGCACGGTCACCCCGTCCTCTCCGCCTTCGGTCGGCAGGTCGAGCTTGCTCATCCAGCTGAGGAAGGGAAATTCGTTCCCGAAGAACCAGACGCCCAGCGTCTTGCCCTTGAAGTCATCGGTCGTTTCAACGCCCGCGTCCTTGCGGCAGGTCAACATCATGCCGGATTTCTTGAACGGCTGCGCGATGTTTACCATCGGCAAACCCTTTTCCCGCGCGGAAAGCGCAGAGGGCATCCAATCCACGGTCACATCCGCGCCGCCGCCCGCCAGCACCTGCGTGGGCGCGATATCCGGCCCCCCGGGTTTGATGGTGACGTTCAGGCCCTCTTCTTCGTAGAAGCCCTTTTCCTGCGCGACGTAATAGCCCGCGAACTGGGCCTGCGTCACCCATTTGAGCTGCAGGGTCACGTCGTCGGCGGCCTGGGCGATCGTGCCCCACAGCCCGACAGCCGCGCCGGCGGCAATGCTGCGTAATGTTGTCATCGTTTTCTCCCTTCGGTTTATCGTTGTCGTTGATCGTTTTGTCAGCGGGTTCCCCGCTGGCTAGGATGCCAGAAAGTGACTGTTTTTTCCACCAGAGCCATCGCCCCGTAAAAGGCTGACCCCGCGATGGCGGCCACGACGATCTCCGCCCAGACGAGGTCCAGCGCCAGTTGCCCCACCGAGGTCGAGATGCGAAAGCCCATCCCCTTGATGGGCGAGCCGAAGAATTCCGCCACGATCGCCCCGATGAGCGCGAGCGTGGTGCCGATCTTCAGCCCGTTGAATACGAACGGCATGGCAGCAGGCAGCCGCAGTTTCAGCAAGGTGCGCCAGTAGCCGGCGGCATAGGTCCGCATCAGATCGCGCTGCATGGCATCGGTGTCCTGCAGCCCCTGCACGGTATTCACCAGCACGGGAAAGAACACCATGACCACCACGACGGCAGCCTTCGACTGCCAATCAAAGCCGAACCACATCACCAGGATCGGCGCCATGCCAATCACCGGAAGCGCCGCGACGAAGTTGCCAACGGGCAGCAATCCGCGCTGCAGG